>CAZBJS010000021.1:0-1461 GCA_964492295.1 uncultured Gammaproteobacteria bacterium | reverse complement strand
TTTCTGCGCTACGCGCAGCTTTGCACTGCGGGACCGCGGATTTTTTAAAATCTCTTCGGCCCCCGGGCCAACTGGCTTTTTGGTCAAAACCTTCAATCTATCCTCCTGCTTGAAGAACCGTTTGACTATACCGTCCTCAAGCGAATGGAAGCTGATTATTGTCAGTCGGCCACCTCTTTCTAAAAGTTCAACAGCCTGCGGCAGAGCTTCCTCTAAATTTAAAAGTTCGCTATTGACTACTATCCTTAGGGCCAAAAATGCCTTTGTCGCCGGGTCTAATTTACTCTTAACTTTCTTTTGTTGATAAACTTGCTCAACAATACTCGCTAGTTCCGTTGTTGTCTTAATCGGCCTTATTTGACGGGTGCGATAAATAGCATCAACAATTGACCGACTAAGCTTTTCTTGACCATACGTTTTAAGAATTTCATATAACCTCCTTTTATCCAGATTGTTTATAAGATCCGCTGCCGTAATCTTGATTGTCGGGTCCATGCGCATATCCAAAAGACCCTCTTTTGAGAAACTAAAACCTCTTTGGGCCTTCTCCAGCTGATGCGAAGAAACCCCCAAATCAAAAACAATTCCCGATACCTTGCTAAATCCTTGTTCCCTGGCAATCTCCCCAATGTTGACAAAATTACCCCTAACCAAAGTTAACTTTTGACTTTTGCCGCCTTTGGCGAGCCTCGCCTTCGGCGGGACTTTTGACTTTTGACTTTTTTTAAGGTGCTCAATCGCTTCTGGGTCTCGATCAATACCCAGGACAATTCCTCCGCGCCTAATAATTTCCAGTGTGTGTCCCCCACTCCCGACGGTTGCATCAATGTATCGGAAACCGGGTTTGACCTTCAGACACTTGATAACTTCCGACAAAAGTACGCTTTCGTGAAACCGGCTCATTTCTTTCCCCCCGAAAGTTCCCTGAATTGCTCTTTCCAAATAAGCTCATCCCAGATTTCGAAATGATCGCCAGCACCGATTACTATTGGGTTTTTAATCTGCGCATATTCCAAATGGCCACCAGGGATAACAAAACGGCCTTGATCATCAAGTTTGATACGTTCAGCTGTGGAGAAAAAGAGTCGGCGAAGATCGCGTGAACCTCGCTCGGTAACCGGATGTACCAGTTGTTTTTCTGATTCTTTTTCCCACGCCTCGGTATCGAATCCAAAAAGGCATTTTTCGAATCCAAAAGACAAAATAATTTCGCTTGTCGCAAGATAATCACGTATTTTTTTTGGTAAAGCAACCCTTCGAGATTGCGGATCAAATGAAGGCGTGTAGCTGCCCAGAAACATCTCTTCCCTTATTTACCCTCCTTCGCTAAAGCTTCGGAGGGCCCTCGTTACTCCCGGGCAGCTTTGAGTATTCAGGAGTAAAAAGCTAGCCGTCTGCTAGCTCTCTGATGAAAAATGGCCAATTCACCATTTCTCACCATCTATTACCATTTTTCACCAT
>CAZBJS010000020.1:6980-9595 GCA_964492295.1 uncultured Gammaproteobacteria bacterium | reverse complement strand
ATGTCGAATTCGGTTTCGTCGATTTGCTGTTCTTCGGCTTCAATTGCTTGTTGGCCGTCCGCTGCTTCCTCAGTTGTCAATTGGACAAATCCGCGTCTTGTTCCGTCAAAACCGGTAGCGATGACGGTTACTTTGACCTGGTCAATAAGCTTTTCGTCAATGGCGGCACCGAAAATAATTTGGGCATCCGGATCAGCGTGAGCTGTTATCACCTTTGCTGCCTCGTCAACTTCGGCCATTGTCAAATCTTGACCACCAGTAATATTGAAAAGAACACCTCGTGCTCCTTCAATTGACGCATCCAGAAGTGGCGAGGCGATGGCACTTCTGGCGGCAGCGGTGGCCCGATTTTCGCCGGTGGCAACACCAACTCCCATCAGGGTTGATCCAGCAGCGGTCATCACTGTCCTAACATCGGCAAAATCGACATTTATGAGTCCCGGCATCACAATGATGTCAGAAATTCCCTGAACTCCTTGCGAAAGAACAGAGTCAGCCAGCTTAAATGCCTCAAGAAGAGAGACATTTTTATCAACGACCTCAAGCAATTTTTGATTAGGGATAACGATTAAGGTATCAACCTTCTCACGAAGATTTTCGATCCCTTCATCGGCAACCACCATCCGGCGAGTCCCTTCAAAACCAAAAGGCTTGGTAATAACAGCAACTGTCAAGACCCCAATTTTTCGGGCCAAATCGGCAATAACCGGTCCGGCGCCTGTTCCAGTACCGCCACCTGCCCCATAAGTTAAAAAGGCCATATCGGCACCGTTAATTACTTCTTTGATGCGCTCAATTGATTCTTCGGCTGCTTTTTTGCCTATTTCCGGATCAGCTCCGGCCCCGAGACCCTTGGTTAGACTGTCACCAATTTGAACTTTAGTCTGAGCGACAGATGCGAGAAGATGTTGCTGGTCTGTGTTAACGGCAACGAAATCAACACCTTGAATCTGGGCCTGGGAGATCATCGAGTTGAGAGCGTTGGTACCCCCACCACCGATGCCCAGTACCTTAATCTTTGCGAACTTGTTAACATCCGGTTTAATAAGCATTGTTTTCGCGAGTCAATTTAACACAGACTACGCCCATTTGCAAGACGAAATGAAGATTAATTAGGGAAGAATTGATTTGATAAGGTTAATCCCTCGGGAAACCAAGTTTTTAACTTCTATGCGGCCGACCAGAGGCAGGCGAACATCCTCCTGTTGGAAACTCGCCCCATAGTGGATTAACCCAAGAGCAGCAGCATAGGGAGGTTGGGAGACCTCGTCGATGAGACCAACAGCCTTTTGGGGAATACCAATTCTAACCGGCATGCCCAACTCGTGCTTGGCAAGCTCGACCATGTTGGCAGTGCCAGCACCGCCTCCGGTCACAACAAGTCCCGAAGGCATCAAACCCCCAAGACCTGATTTTTGAATTTCAATTTTGACCATATTTAAAATCTCTCTGACCCTCGGTTTCATAATGCCATCAATCAGCGTTTTTTTAGAAACCATTTTCAAATCTTCATCAAGAGCTAAAGAGGCAATATCCAACTCATCCGTTTCCTTTTTTTCAACTGGTATCCCTTCTTCGTCCGGCTCAACTGCAAGACTGGGCTTTTTGGAAAGAGCAAGCTTTATTTTCTCTGCAGAATCCAGGGAAACTCTTAGCCCAATCGCCAAGTCATTCGTAACATTCCTTGCTCCAATCGGCAGAACTGAACAATAAGCGGGCGCTCCATCAACAAAGATCACAATGTCGATAGTACCACCACCAAAATCAACCAAAATTACTCCAAGCTCTCTTTCGGTATCGGTAAGAACTGAATAAGAGGAAGCAAGACCTGAAAAAACCATTCCTTCAACATCAATGCCGACGCTACTCATGCATTTGACGATATTGCGAAGAGCTGTAGTCGCCCCTGTCACAATATGAGTTTCCACCTCCATTCTGACTCCTGTCATGCCCACCGGATCTTTTATGCCACTTTGCGAATCGACAATGAAATAGCGTGGAATAACGTGGATGATTTCTTTTGAGGAAGGAAGCGAAATGGCCCTGGCCGCCTCGACAACTCGCATTACATCTTCGGGAGAAATCTCTCCATTTGGATCAGAAACGGCAACAACCCCTTTAGAGTTCTGCGACTCAATGTGAGTACCATCAACGGAAACAAAAGCGGTGCCAACAGAATAACCTGCCATTCTTTCTGCCGCCTCGACAGAATGGGTAATTGTCGAAACTGCCTCCTCGATATCAACTACTTGACCTTTGCGCAATCCTTGTGAAGGAACGGAGGAAACACCAATGACGTTCGGCGTCGAATCTTCTTGAATCGTGGCAATAACTGTTGCAACCTTCGATGAGCCTATGTCTATCCCAACAACGACCTTTTCTTTAGGCATTATCTTTTGAATTTATTTGTATACGATAACGGGTTTATCGAAACGCAGATCAATTTTGGTAATTTTGGTCCCGTCTATTTTAGCTAAAGCTAAAACTTGCTGTAAAGAGTCTAGCTGAAAATTTGCGTCCTTTTTGGGGGAAAAAATGACTACCAAGCCTCCTTGCCCGTAGGCAGCAATGCTACTCTCGTCAACAATGCGTAAATTAACTGCCGAAAAATCTGA
>CAZBJS010000020.1:1346-6880 GCA_964492295.1 uncultured Gammaproteobacteria bacterium | reverse complement strand
TTTGGATGATTTCTATTTGCCTGATTTTGGCAAGTGGAGAAAAAACCACCAGGCTAAGCGCCGAAATCAAAACTGTGGCCAAAAGCCAAACTCTAAGCATACTTTAAGTATAACTTAGAATGTACTTGGTCAACTTATTGGTAGCATCCTTTGGCAACTTTTGATAAAACGCGGCGGCAGCCTCCCGATAAGACTCTATTTCTCCTAGCATTTTTCGAATTTCCAACTTGAGTTTTGGTAAAGTTAAATCCTTTTGGAGAGTGATCCTTGCCATTCCGGCTTTTTTTAAGATGTCGGCATTGGCTGTCTGTTCGCCGCTTGCGGAAATAGGCAAAGGTACTAAAATCGCAGGCTTTTTGGCAATTGCCAAATCCCAAACCGTATTGGCACCAGCACGGGAAATCACCAAAAACACCCCTTTTAAAACTGCACCAAAGTCTTGGGGGTCAATATAGTCAACGGCAAGATAGTTTTTAAGCTTAATGCTTTTTGCTATTTTCTGATCATCCCGCCAATTGGCCGTACCTACCTGATGTAAAACTGCCAAATCTCCTGCCGACTTAACTAGCTCAAAAGTGATTCTGTTTAAAAAATGCGAGCCCTGATTACCACCGGTGATTAGGATTATTCCTTTGGTAGTCTTCAAAAACTTGGCAATACTTTTTGAGACAACTTTGGATGAGAAAAACGACTTTCTCGAAAGATTACCAATCACCTCACTTTTGGCGTTATTAAAATAACTAAGAGATTGCGACCAAGATAGAAAGATTTTTTTTACAAAGAGCGAATTTATTTTAGTGGCCAGTCCAGGAATTGCAGCCTGTTCATGAGTGATTGAGTCAATTCCCAAAAGCCAGCCAGCAAAGACAACTGGCGCAGATATATATCCCCCGAAGGAAACAATCAACTTCGGCCTGACTACCACAAGCCAAAAAAAAGCTTGCAAAAATCCAAGAGGAATTTTGAGAAGTGAAGGTATGGTGTAGCGGGTGAATCTGCGTTGAAATCGGCCGGCAGAAATTGAATGAAATTTAATTTTTCTTTTAGTAATTATCTGATACTCTGCAGACTGGTTCTTTGAGCCTTCTGTTGAATATTGGCGACCAAAAAATACAAACTCAACCTTTTGGTTATTTTTCAGCTCCTCAATTAAAGCAAGAGCAGGAGTAAGATGACCGCCTGTTAAGACTAACCTGATCATGATTGCCGTCTTATATTGATTAATATACCAATTGAAGACATAGTCACAAAAAGGGAAGATCCCCCATAGGAAATAAAAGGAAGGGGCACACCGGTTAAGGGCACCAAAGCAACCATCGAGGCCAAATTAAAAAGGCTCTGGACGGAAAGTAAACCGACGATTCCGCCCGCCAAAACTCTTCCGGCAAAATCAGGAGCGCCCCTTGCAATATTGACTGCGCGGATTATTAAAATTATGAAGAGTGAAATTAAAACAACTGCTCCAACAAAACCCGTCTCCTCAATGATGATGGCAGAAATAGCATCACTGTGAACTTCGGGAATAAAGGCAAATTTGGCGCGCGATGCACCGATACCTACCCCAAAAAGCCCACCCGCGGCAATAGCCGCAAGAATTTGATTTATCTGGTAGGAGGCTCCTTGGGGGTCAAAATTAGGATCGAGAAATACCTTTATCCTTGCTAATCTATACGGCTGAGCAACAATTGCCATAGTTACCGCAATCGCAACCGAAGGAAGAACAAGTAAAAAATGCCAGATAGGAGCATTGCCGACAAAGTAGATTGCGAGGACTATGGCAATGAAAATCAGTGCTGTGCCTAAATCTGGCTGGAATATAACCAAGAGTGTAGCCACTGCCGCTGGTAGAAAAAGAACCAAAACAGTGTCAATCAACCGAATTCTAAATCGTTCAAATTTGCTAACAATGGCAGTTCCGTAGAGAATCAGGGCGAGTTTAGTAATTTCTGAGGGTTGAAAGGTAAAATTTCCAAGACTTATCCAACGTCGCGCACCATAAACTTTCGTACCAATCCCCGGCACCAGTACCAAAATTAAAAAGGCGATTGCTCCCAAAAATAGCATTGGCCCAACTCTTACCAGTTTATGGTAGTCAAAAAAACTAAAGAACAGAAGAGCTCCTGAACCAAGACTCGCCCAAATTAATTGGTTTTTGAAATAATAAAACTTATCTCCAAAATCTCGAAAAGCGGAGACAACGGAAGCGTCGTAAATAGCCAGGAGGCCAAATAAAACCAGAATTGCCGTCACCGCCAAAAGCGGCAAATCAAATTTTGAGCTGTGCAATCTTCTGAATTCACTTTTAGCAACCATTATCTTGTTCCTAACTTTCTAATTTCTCTGGTGAATTGATCGCCGCGATCCTGATAATTTTTGAACATATCAAATGAAGCGCAAGCTGGCGAAAGCACAATCGAGCAGCCGGGCTTGGCGAGTTTTCTGGCAACAAGAACTATTTCTTCCATATTGCCTGCTCCCCTGATAATTGGGCAATTAAACCCTCCTGCCCGCCTCATGGATTCGTCAATCGTTCTGGCTTCCTGGCCAATTAAAACAAGCCCCTTAACACTCCTGTCGCCGACGATCTTTGAAGCAAGATTACCAAAGTCAGAATTTTTTGAAGAACCTCCAAGGATTAAAATTTTGGGTCCTTGGATACTTTCGATTGCCGCAATGGTCGTCTCTGGAATAGTGGAAAATGAATCATTATAAAATCTAACATCGCCAACTTGACCAAGATACTCGAGCCGATGAGCCAAACCCCTAAAAGTTGACAAAACTTTAACAATGTTTTGGTTGGTAATGCCATAAATTTTGGCAACCGAAACAGCCGCCATGACGTTTTGCAGATTGTGTTTGCCGGGAAGTAACACTTTAGAGATTGGACAAATTATTTCTCTCGTGCCACCAATTTCAGAGACAATTTGTTGATTTTCAATGTAAAGACCGTTCGTTCTTTGAACAGTTGAGAAGAAGAAGACTTGTGCTCGAGTTTTTCTGTCCATATTACGTGATATTTCGAAATCATAGTTGATAATGGCAAAATCACCACTTACCTGATTAGCAACTAAGGGTTCCTTACTTTTCCAATATTCACCAAGATCCCTGTGCCAATCCAGATGTTCCTTGGTTATCATCAAAACAACGGCAACGTGAGGACTCCTTTTAAGATCTATCAGCTGAAAACTTGATAGCTCCAAAACTACAAGATCGTCTTTTGTTATCCTAGGTAAAATTTCCAGCATCGGTGTCCCAATATTACCAGCCAAGTGTACCTTCTTATATTGAGTTTTTAATAGTTCGTAAATCAGAGTAGCAGTTGTCCCCTTACCTTTAGTACCGGTCACACCAATAATTGGACAAGGGCACTCATCAAAAAAAATCTTGGCTGAGGAAGTCAGCTTTGCGCTACTTTTGGTCAATTTAACAATTAAGGTATTATCAGGACGAATCCCGGGTGAGCGAACTACTAAGTCAAACTTTTGATTTTTAGGGAATCTTTCAGCAAAATAAAAAATAATCCTCTTGTCATTTAATTTTTTGAAGAAAATCGGGTTAATTTGGCCCTTTGGTTTTTGATCAAAAATCATCACCTGATTGTTTTTACTCAAATAATTGGCACTGGCAAGGCCATCTTTTCCGAAACCGAAAATTGCAATTTTTGAATTTTTAATCATCGGGAATTTTAAATTCTGGCAGGCATGCCTACAACTTTATAGTTTAGGAGTTTGGTGGCAACTTCGGAGAATTTTTTGGGGTCGGCAGTAGTAAAATAGAGGTCACGAGCTTGTTTTGTGGCCTGCATTTTTTCTTTCCTTAGGATAAATTCAAGTCTTTTGGCAATCGCTGCCCCGGAATCAATCATTTTTACCTTTGGGTTTAATCTTTTTTTAATATCCACCTTAAAAAAGGGGAAGTGGGTGCATCCTAGAACAACCGTGTCCGCGCCGAAATTACGGATTCTTTTGGTGTATTTGTCTAAAAGTTTTTCAATATTGTCCCGTTTTAAATATTCAATAGACTCCTCCAGTCCATCACAACCAAGTTTCAAAACGTCCAAATGGTCAGCAAAGTCCAAAACCAAAGAGTCCAGATAACGACTTTTGGCTGTCGCCGGAGTGGACATGATGGCAATTTTGCCGTTTTTAGTCAAAGTGACAGCCGATTTGACGGCAGGGACAACCCCAATGATCGGAATTTTGAATCTGGATCTTAGGTAATCGAGCGCATAGCACGTGGCAGTGTTACAGGCAATGACAAGGGCTTTAATGTCGTGTTTGAGTAAAAACCTGGTTATTCTTACGCTTAAATTCTTAAGCTCTCTTTTGGACTTTTGACCGTAAGGATTGTGGGCCTGATCAGCTAAAAAAACAGACGATTCATAAGGTAATCTTGCCTTGATTTCAACAAGAACGGAGAGTCCCCCAACGCCGCTGTCAAAGATTCCAATTGGTTGATTGTTGCTCATTTCTAAAAGAATGAAAGCCAAAGCCCAAAGACGGCGAACATCACCTGTGCCAACCAGAATCTAAAGACAATTTTGGGTTCTTCCCATTCCTTATTTTGCAGCCAAAGATGGATGGGGGCGACTTCAAAAACTTTCTTTTTCCTGATTCTTTTGGAAAGTAATTGAACAAGTGAGGAGGCAACTTCAACAATAAACATTCCACCGATGACGGCCAGGGCAATCGGTTTCCCAAGCAAAAGTCCAACAACCGCCAAGGTCGCTCCAAATGACAAGGCACCGACATCGCCAAGCCAAATTCGAGCAGGCCAAATATTAAAATAAAGAAAAGCAATGAGCGCGCCAATCCACAATCCCAGAAATGTTGAAAGAGTGGTATCGAGAATTGATCTAGACATTATTAAAAAGGCAACAAGACAAATCGCCAAAAGGCCGGCTGCCAGACCATCAAGGCCATCGGAGATATTAACGGCATTAGCAAAGGAAACAATGGTAAAGGTGGCAAAAGGAACATAAAAAACTCCCAGATGGAAAACATCAAAAAATCTGACATTAAGAATGTCAATACCCAGCTCCAAATAAAGCATCAAGGCAACAACCAAAGCTAAAACCCACTGTAGAATAAATTTGTAGCGAAAACGCAGTCCCCAAAACTTGGCACGCCCAAAACCAAAAGTTTTGCGCAAATCATCATAAAGACCCAAAAGTCCAAATGAGACAAAAGTAAAAAGCAATATCTGAATCTCCTTCTTATAAGGATAAATCGCAGTCCTCTCAATTCCCAGCGTGGGCAATGAATTCATTATCAAAAGATAAAGAGCACCTACTACAAAAATAATCAAGGCCCCACCACCCACTGGGGTACCTATTTTGTGAGAATGGAGTTTGTCAAAAATTGGCGTTCTGGCCTCAAAAATATCCCGGGTTTTTTGATCTTGGCGCAAAAATTTAATTTTGTAGAGGAGATTAATAAAGGGAACCAAAAGGATGCTAATTACAAAGAAAGAAAGGAGAATGAAGCCCAAAATCTCTACCATACTGATTAAATTTCTAATTACTAATTTCTAAT
>CAZBJS010000020.1:0-1246 GCA_964492295.1 uncultured Gammaproteobacteria bacterium | reverse complement strand
TAGAAATTAAGTCAATTAGGTTAATTTTCATTATATCAATTACTTAAGTTGCCCACAGTGATAACAATTAATGGCAACCGATTTATTTAAAAGCCCATAAACTATCCTTTCAAGATGGGCATGGCGAGAACCTTTAATTAGAATAAGTGATTTGCCGGTTGTAATTTCTTTAAGCTGATCAATTGCTTCGCTGGTATTTTTGACATTGATGATTTTACCGGCAAAACCTGTCTTTTTGGTAGCATCACCAATTGTTTTGGCTAATTTGCCGACCGTAATCAACCAATTAATTCTTGTTTTAGAGATTTTTTGGCCAAGCAGCTCATGGGCCTCTTGAGAATATAGACCCAAATCCTTCATCTCACCAAAAACGGCAATTTTCGGGCGATTTTTGCCAAGTTCTACCAAAGTAGCAATTGCTTCCGTCGCCGCCTTTGGCGACGAATTATAAGTATCGTCTAAAATGTTGATATTTTTAGTGCTAATTGGATTAAGGCGGTGTTCGGGCGGCTTACTAGCTGACAAACCCTTGGCAATTTGTTTTAAAGTCAGACCAAAAATAAGACCGACGGTGGCAGCTGCATACGCCGAAACTAGTTGGTGTCTCCCTACGATCTTCCAGCGAACTGTCGCTTTCTGTCCATCATAATGCAATCGAAACTGAGAACCGCCAAGATCTTGACTAAAATGAGAAATCTTAACCCCGCTTTTCGCTTTCTTGCCGTACCAGAAAATTCTTGCTTTTGTGACTTTGGCCATTTGGTGGCAGTAAAAATCATCGCTGTTGAGGACTGCATAACCGCTTTTATCCAGAGATGCAACCAGCTTTGACTTTTCGGCAAAAACTCCATCAACATTTTTGAAATATTTGGTATGAGTTGGAGCGATTGTAGTCACGACAGCAATTTTGGGAATAGCGATTTTAAGATAATGATCCATATCACCCGGATGCTCAACTCCATATTCCAGAACTAATTTTTGGTGCCAAGGTTTCGTCGATAAAATCGTTTGAGGGATTCTATATGTGGGATCCAAATTCTCTTTTCCCACATTGACATTGAATTTCTGGGAAAGAACGCTATAGATTACATTTTGGGTCAGGGTCTTGCCGACACTACCGGTAATTCCAATAATCTCAAGTTGAGGGAGTAATTTAAGGTATGATTTGGCGATTTGTGTCCGAGAGGCGTGGAGTGGCTTTTTCCAAACTTTGACTTCTCGGTATATGTTGAGATTCAACATGGAG
>CAZBJS010000019.1:5862-9891 GCA_964492295.1 uncultured Gammaproteobacteria bacterium | reverse complement strand
AGGCCTTTCAGGCCTCGGAAGTTTATGAAACTTGACAATTTTAAAATAGGTGATCAGATTAAGGTCTTTTTTAAGACGCCTGCAGGATTCAAGACAAAGCCGACGCCATTTGAAGGTATGGTGATTTCTTTACGGGGGGCGCCTGGCAATAAAACGTTCACCGTGCGCAAAGTGACTGCCAGCAAAATCGCAGTTGAGAGAATATTTCTTCTCGATTCCCCCACCATTGAAAAAATTTCCCAGATCAAACACCACAGAGTCAGACGTGCAAAGCTTTATTATTTGCGCAGAAAGTAGACTTTCGAAAAATTTTTGTCCGCACAAATATTTAGATGGCGCCCGATTTAAGCTTGGAAAAAGCGCTTTGGGGAAAAGGGTACAGAAATGTTGCCGGTGTTGATGAAGTTGGTAGAGGATCGTGGGCGGGTCCCCTGGTTGCGGCAGCGGTCATTTTACCCAAAAACTTCAAAATTCCTCAAAATTTTGGTGACTCAAAGCAGCTAAGACCTCTGATACGTAAGAAGTTTGCCCAAGAGATCAAAACAATTGCCAAGGCTTACTCAATCGTCGAAATTGGAGTGTCGGCGATCAATAAGTACGGAATTGGCAGTGCCAGCCATTCAGCCTTTCGAAAGGCTGTCAGATCGTTGGATCCGAAAGCCGACTTTTTACTGATTGATGCTTTTTATATTAAATACCTTAAGCGCACAAACCAAAAGGCAATTGTTCACGGGGACCAAAGATCAGCTTCAATTGCCGCCGCTTCAATTATCGCCAAGGTTTACAGAGATAATCTTATGAGGGAGCTTTCCAAAAAATATCCCCAGTACAGACTTGGAAAACATAAGGGTTATGGAACACGACTGCACCAAGAAGCAATTAGTGAGCATGGATTTACGGAGATTCACAGAACATCCTATAATCTAAGCTTCCTGGCCTCATGAACACAAAATCTCAGGGAGATACTGGCGAAGAATTGGCATGCGAATATCTTCTGCAAAATGGCTACAAAATTCTCGAACGTAATTTTAGAATCAGAGGCGGTGAAATAGATGTTGTTGCTTTAGATGGCAAAACCTTGGTTTACATTGAAGTCAAAACTAGGACATCTTACGTATTCGGAAAGCCTGAAGAAACTATCACTTGGCGCAAGTTAAAATTTCTTGAGCGGGCAGTCAAATTTTACAGGGCAAAGCGCAAAAATTTAATTAAACTGCCTGATTTGGAAAGAATTGATTTTGTAGGAGTTGATTTGTCAGGCAGCGAACCGCAGATCAAACTGATCAAAAATGCATTTCCGCTCTAGAAATTGTATAATTTGACACTATGAGCAACAGAATAGAAAGTAAACAGCCTTTGCAACTAACATTCCCCGAGCCATCCACAGTGATTGTTGTCCCAAAGGGACGAAGAGAAGATACTAGTCAGGGTGGACCAAAATTACTGACTTCCGAAAGGCTGATGATAGGGCAATTGATTCCACCAGTTGTAATTCATGAAGTCACTCAGGAAATACTTGAGCGTGGTCTGGATGCTGATATTGATCGAGGCACTACGGATCTTGTGCTGGCAATGGCAGAAGCTCGGCAAAAAGGCATTACGCACCAAGATTTCGAAAAGTTTCTAGATGAAAATTTTAAAATCATGCGACAGCAAGTCGGTAGTACTCAACCTCGCTTGGATGAGGCTAGAGAACATATTCTAAAAATAGCAGAACTAATGTGGACAACTATTAGTGATGAGGAAGTGGATGAGATTTTACAAGCCCAAACGGTTCCTTTCCCTCAAAAACGTCAATGATGTTTTCGGCGGCAATTCTGGCCATTGCCTCACGAGTCTCTACGGTCGCCGAGGCACTGTGAGGGGTCAAGACGACGTTAGGCAGAACCCTTAAATTCTCAGAAACATGCGGTTCATGCTCATAAACATCAAGACCACAAGCGGCGATTTCATCTTCTCTGAGCGCCGAAATTAATGCTTCTTCATCAACCACTGGACCTCGCGAAGTGTTAACCAAAATGGCCGTGTTTTTCATCTGTCGAAACTCTTCTTTGCCGATTAAATGGTAAGTTTTGACAGTTAAGGGGCAGTGTAAAGTGACGATGTCGGCTTCTTTGAGGAGTTCTTGCAGGGGGACAAATTTAGCTTCTGTTAGAATCTCAAAGTCCTCTGATCTTGAAATATCACTGTAAAGGATTTTCATTCGAAATCCGCTGTGGGCAATCTGACCGACAAACGTTCCGATTTTCCCCAGCCCCACTATCCCGATGGTTTTGCCAAAAATTTGCATCGACAAAAAAGCCAAAGGATCCCATCTTTGAAATTTGCCGAGTCGAACAAATTTATCTGCCTCAATCAATTTTTTGGCACAGGCCAAAATTAGAAGAAAAGTATGCTCGGCGGCGGATTCACTAGCAACACCTGGAGTATTGGTTACAGTGATACCTCGCCTTCTTGCCTCCAAAACGTCGATGTTGTCAAAGCCGATTGCATAATTGGCGATGATCTTGAGTTTTTTTGAAGCATGTTTAAGAAGATCGGCATCAATTTTATCAGTCATCAAAGTCAGTACTGCGTCATGTTTTGAAAATACTTCTTTGAGTTCGTCCTTGGTTAAATTTTTTGAGGAGTTATTAATCTCGACAGCGAACCCCCTTGCTCTCAACAAACTTTCTGCAATTTTGGGGATTTTGGCGGTAATATAAACGCTGGACATTATTATCTTCTTAATTATTAAAAGGCCGCCGCCACAAGTTCTGGAACAGCCTTTCTGTGTCTATCCAACTCCTCGCGCGTTAAAAGCCCGTTTTGGGGACCAAGTTCACAAATTACATGAGAGGCATTGATTGTTCCCCAGATTAGTGCTTCCTCTAGGGGTTGATTATAAAAAAGAGCCGCCAAAAAGCCGGCAGAGTAAGCGTCGCCGGCGCCGGTTTTCTCAACAATTTGTGTCGGAAATATTCCGGCTTTTAGGTTCTTTTTGCCGTCAGAAGCGTAAGAGCCTTCTTCCCCGTCTGTTATGACAACAACTTTAGGCCCCAACAGTAATAGCTTTGAGAGTAAATCTTTGACATCGGTCGTTTCCGAAGGTTTCTTCTCCAATACTTTTTTGGCCTCAAAAACGTTAACAATTAAAAAATCACATCGCTCAAGGAGTCTTGGGAAACGCTTAATATCTGCATTTAGCTGATGTGTTCCAGGAGCAAAAATCAATTTGGCTTTGCTTTTTTCGGCGTAGCTTGTGACTTCTCCCATTAAGTTAGAGCGGACAAAGCTTTCGGCTGTCGAGGTTAAATAAACCCATGAGGAATCTGCTAGTTTCGGTAACGAATAATACCAATTCTGATGATAGACCAGAATTGTCCTTTCCCCCTTGAAGGTCAATACCAAGGAAAGATTGGAAGTTTTGCCGCCATTCACGACAACATAATCGTTGGCAACCCCGTTTTTTTCAAACGATGCTTTAATTTGATCACCGTGCTCATCATCTCCCAAGTTTGTGCAGATTGCCACCTTTAATCCTAATTTGCTGGCGGCCACTGCCACATTGGCGGCGTTTCCGGCCACCCCGTGGCCCATCAGCTCAACTGGTATTTTTTCGCCGTACCTCAAGCATATCTTGCAATCCTTGTGATTGAGGTCACACTCGACTGAGGCATCGTTGATTTTTATAAATGTATCAATTGTCGAATCGCCAATTGTTACAAGGTCAAACTTTTTGTCCATGGGCAGCCTCTTGAGTCATATTGAGAAAATATGACTTTTGTGATCGTGTTCTTCTTTCTCTATTTTCTTCTTGAATTCCCTAATCGCCAAAAGCGCTTTTTGAGGTGTGTAGGCAATCTTGAAAACTTGTCTTTCCTCAGGCCTTATATACATGCCGCGGGTGAAGGCAAAAATTATTTGCTGCCAGAACTCCCCATAGAGAATAAGCGGTTTATGATGGCCAAAGTAAAGACGAGCTAATCCCCAGGCCATGCCAAATTCGGAAATTGTACCGGTGCCACCATTGAAGATAATAAAAATTTG
>CAZBJS010000019.1:3414-5762 GCA_964492295.1 uncultured Gammaproteobacteria bacterium | reverse complement strand
GCAGCCTTAAACGGGTCATCGGCCTCTTTGGCATCTGCATATCCTAAAAACGTAATATTTTTGACTTCTGCCATAATTGTTTCTCTAAATCAATTTTGAACAATCTTGGAAAGTTTTTCAAAGGCGAGGTAAAAATCACCAGCGCCAAAAAGAGCCGAATTGACTGCCAAAAAATCCGCACCAGAAGCGGCAACCTCCCGCGCATTCTCAAAAGTAATTCCTCCGTCAATTTCCACTGCCAGTCCCGGGGCAATTTTTTTGACCTCACGGACTTTATCAAGAGTTTCCATTTTGAATTTTTGACCGGAAAATCCGGGCTCAACCGCCAAAAGGAGCAAAAAGTCAATGTCGTCTAAAAAATGGAGGGCGGCTTTTGGGGGAGTTTGAGGGTTTATCGAGAGACCAACCTGCCTGTTATGGTTTCTAATATGATAAATCGCATTGGCCACATCTCCATGGGCTTCAAACGGTACGATTATCCTTGAGACGTGCTCCACAAACATCAATTCATCAATGTAGTTCTGAGGGTAAAGAACCATCAACTGTACCTCAAGCATGCTTGCCGATTGATACTTTTTGATGACATTTACCCCTACTGTTGTATTGTCGGCAAACATTCCGTCAATGATATCAACTTGGATTAAATCAGAAACATGTTCGGCAAGAAGGAGTTTATCGTGGTAGTCATCTTCATTTGCCGTCAGTATCGTCGGGATTATTTTTGCCATGATATTAATTATCACATTTTACAGATCATAACTTTCGCCCGTCTGAGGAAGAATTGCTTCTTTTTTAAGTTGTGACTTTATATTATTGGCTAAAGCTAAACCTTGATCAGCTTCGCCGTGAACAAAAAAAACCTTTTTGAGCTCATTAATTGCTGCAAGCCAGCCTGTAAGCTGTGGTGAGTCGGCATGAGCACTGTAAGAGCCGATTGCCACAACTTGCGCGCAAACATTGATTATTTTTCCCATGATTTTAACACTTCGCTCCCCATCAATGATGCGCCTGCCTAAAGTTCCTTTTGATTGATAACCCACGATTAACAAAGTATTCTTTGGGTCCCCTAAAAAATCAATGGCGTGATAAAGAATTCTGCCGCCATTCATCATTCCTGAACCGGCAATGATTACTTTTGGATTGGGATTATCTCTAATTGCTTTTGATTGGGCAACAGTGGCCGTGATTTTGAGCCGCCCCAGACCAAAGAAATCATAATCGAGATGTTCCTTACGAATTTTGCTGCCAAGAAATTTGGGGTATTTGCCAAAGACGGCAGTAACTTTCTGGGCAAGCGGACTGTCAAGAAAAAACGTTGGTTTTTCGCATTTGTCAATTTCGCAGAAGTGATCAATGTCATGAAGTAGTTCCTGCGTTCGCTCAATTGCAAAAGAAGGAATAATCAAGACGCCGTTTTGGGAGATTGTCCGGCTAATAATTTGGGCAAGAATGGACTGTCGATGTGAAACATCTTCATGGATCCTACCTCCATAAGTGCTTTCACAAATAGCAAAATCAGCCCAGTCAACGGTAGCGGGTGGATCAAGAAGTATCGAGGGGGTATTACCCAGATCGCTTGTGTAAGCAAGCCTTTTTCCGCCGGCTTCAATGATGGTGACTGCTGATCCCAAAATGTGCCCAGCATTTTTAAAAGTTAATTTAATTTGCGGCGAGATTTCACTGACCTGATTATACTCAAATGACTCAAAGAGAACCATTGTTTTTTGGATGTCAGCATTTGTATAAAGTGGGGGATGGTTTTCTCTCTCTGCCTCCTCGCGCATTAGTTTTTCGCTATCTTCAAGAACCAGCCGTGTCAAATCAATAGTTGGCCTGGTAGCAAAAATTTTGCCCCGAAAACCGTCTTTGACCAGTTTAGGCAGCTTCCCTGTATGATCCAGATGAGCATGGCCGATAACTACAAAATCTATTGATTTTGGGTCAAAAGCAAAAGGGGCATAGTTTCTCTCTTCCGCCAGTTTGTACCCTTGCCAAATTCCACAATCAAGGAGAATTTTTTTGTTGTTTGTCTCAAGAAGAAAATGAGAACCGGTTACTTCCCGACAGGCACCGTAAAAAGTTATGGTCATAACTTTAGTATATGGCAAATAGTAAATAGAGAATAGTGAATGAATTTAGGAACTAATCCCGAGGGCTTCGTCGATTCTTGTTTTGTCAAAGCCCAAAATATTAACCGATTGCCCGTCATCTTTTTCGATTACCGTAAAAGGGACTCCCATTTGGCCAGATATCTCGATCATTTTCTGGGCCTCTTGGGGTTTTTCGTCAACTAAGATTTCTTCATATGGAATGTTTTTGGAGGCAAGATACTCCTTCTGCATTTTGCA
>CAZBJS010000019.1:0-3314 GCA_964492295.1 uncultured Gammaproteobacteria bacterium | reverse complement strand
AGATTTCTTCATATGGAATGTTTTTGGAGGCAAGATACTCCTTCTGCATTTTGCAAAAAGGGCAGGTTGTAGTAGTGTACATTGTTACCTTAGCCATCTATTAATGAGGGGTGTATCGGGTCCAATATGGCCGCTTGTTTTAAAACATCGGATAAACCGTTTCCTGCAGCTTCTCTTCTATACTCATCCCAAACTACAGGTGAAGCATAATTTCTATACTGTCTAACATCGCCACACTTTTTACATGCTCCATTTGAAATTTCCCCATTTGGAGGTTCTATTATGAAGTGATGTCCCGTTTTTCCTTCAAGATTACCAGGAGGACATAAAAGTTTAGGGTCAATATTTACTCTTGATGGTCTTTCACCGTTCATATTACAACCAATTATAGTAAACTTCGTGAAAACTAGCAAATTAAGAAAATTTCAGTCATTACGGACAAAAATTAGCTGATCTTTGGCTTTTTCCGTCTTTTGATATTTGGGGTCAGTTTCAAGAAGATCGGCTAATTTTTTAGCGTCGTCAAAACTTGCCGGGAAAAAATTGTTGGGGTTTTGACCTTCCCTTAGATCGAGAGCAACAACATCAGGATTGATCCTAACAAACTCTTTGTGGTTGATAAGAGTTACGCTTGCGTGTGAAAGATGGGCGGCAAGGTTATTTTGGGTCATGATCAAGCCATCTCTGGGAATTTTTTCTGCAAAATTCCTGACAAATTTATTTCTCTCAGTTTGTCCATAAAAAATCGGGTCCGTTGCCAAAAGCAGGGGGCCATGAAGATAAAATCTGTGCAAGAAAATAACCGTCATAATTGTCATTGCAGCCCAGACATTAAGAAGAAGACGATTTTTTTTGGAAAGCCAGACCACGAAAGGGATCGCTCCAACGAAAAACAACGGGGATAGTAGGGCATTGTAGTGTAAGCCAAGGTCCCAACGAGTGGCTGCCTGGGAAAAAACAAATCGTTCGGCAAAATGCTCAACAATTACCGGTAATGTTGCCAGTGAAAAAAGAGGGGCAAATCCAAACGTCAAAAATGTTAAAAAGATTGTTCTTAATTTAAGCTCAGCGGGGACAAAAAATGAGAGAATAAAATCTTTGATTGAAGGGGGAATCGTTGGTGGATATCCAAAATTACTTCCAGAAAAAGCAGGAATCACCCACTTGGTAACGGTAAAATACCAGGTCAGGCTAAGAAGAATAGTTAAAAATCCCAATAAATATTGCCTTTCCTTTCTTAAAATTAGATAAAGCCCGATACCTACTCCGAGCCCGGGCATTGTTTCTTTAAATCCGAGAGTAATGACTAAAAATATCCAATAGAGAAGCCACCTTTTGGTAAATATCGCCCAAAAAACAATCATTACAAAAAAAGTAGCTACAGTTGTATCGTGAAAGTCTGTATAAAGTGCGTTCTGTATCCCTATGAAGCCCAAAAATGAGAACATAATAGCTAAAATCACTAATTTATTTTGGGTGATTTTCCTAATCATCAAGTATGCCATCCAAGCAGACAAACCAACAGTGACCGCCTGGGCAATGAGTATCGCTTCGGTTTTATCGGTAAACCAATAGAGGGGAGAATATAAAAAAAGACTTGGATTAAAATGATCGGCGAATATCCACTTACCCGCCGGCGGTCCAAACTGTTCAATTATAGGCGCTTTGAAATGGGCTACTTTATAAATAGCACTATCATAAAGTCCTAACTCATACCAAAAAGCATCTACTTGCCAAAAGCGATTGATGGAAACTAAGGAAGCGGCAACTACGTACAGGAAAATTGAAGAAGCGAGAAAAAGACTAAAAAGCACCAAACAATCATAGCAGATTCTTTTGTCTTAAATCATGAAGGATTTTGCAAGGCTCCACAATTTTCGGATTAATTATTTTGTAATAAATTTCCTGTCCGTTTCGGCTGACAGAAACTAGCCGGACATGTCTTAAAAGTGCCAAGTGCTGAGAAACATTGGGTTTTCTGATACCAATGATTTTGGTTAGCTTCTCAACTGAACTTTCACCTCTTTTGAGAATGTTGAGTATTTCAAGACGGATTGGGTTAGCAAGAATTTTGTAAATTTCAGCGTTTTTTTGATAGGCGTTTTTGGGTAACGGTGACTTCATGATTTCGAACTTTCGAATATTTGCAATTGTATCAATTTAATTTTACAATGACAAACAGTGGGAGTTTTTACAGCCCTTATTGTAGCATATTTGCAAGCTTGGGCTGCCACGCTTGGCAGTCTTTATTTCTCCGAAATTCGTCATTTTCAACCGTGTCTTTTATGTTGGTACCAAAGAATATTGATGTATCCGTTGATTATTATTTTAGGGGTGGCAATACTTCGTAAGGACAAAAACGTTGCCTATTACGTCCTGCCTTTGACCATTTTGGGGGCAGCAATTGCTCTCTATCATTACCTTTTGCAGATGACTGTCCTTTCTCAAATTACGCCGATTTCCTGCAGTGCTTATGGACCATGCCGGGAAGTTCAGGCACTATTTTTAGGATTTGTGACCATCCCTTTTTTATCGCTGACAGCGTTTGTGGTGATTTCGGTAATGATGGTTATGCTTCTTAAATCAAAGTCCAAAAAATGAATACAGAAAAGAAAATTTTAATTGGTATCGGAGTTTTAACATTGGTCTTGATTATTGCTGGAGTAATGATTTTAACCAGAGGAGAAAATAAATCCGTAAGCAGTCAACAAAACTATGGCCAAACCATTCTCCTTTCGAACGCTCAACATACAAAAGGCGATCCGAATGCACCGGTAAAAATTGTTGAGTTTGCCGATTTTCAATGCCCCGCTTGTGCAACCGCCCATCCAATCATTAAAAAAGTCGTTGAGGAGAACGCTGAAAAGTCCTATTTTGTTTTTAGACATTATCCGCTCTCCATCCATAAAAACGCCAAGCTTGCTGCTCAGGCGTGTGAAGCTGCGGGGGAGCAGGGCAAATTTTGGGAAATGCATGATTTGCTTTTTGAAAATCAAAACCAATGGAGCCAAGCTTCAGGTGCCAAAGAAATGTTTGAAAATTATGCTGGCCAACTTAATCTGGACCTTGTGAAATTTAAATCCGATTTTGACGAAGGAATTGGGTTAATAGAACAAGATTTTGCCGACGGAAACAGAGTTGGTGTTGACTCAACTCCGACATTTTTTATCAATGGAGTTAAATATCCTGGGGTCATTTCCGAAGCTCAGTTGAATGATTTGATAGACAAAGAGATTAAGTAATTGCAGGTAGCTTGAGTCTTTCCTCATATCCCACTAAGGCGACAAGCTACCTGTTTTTTATTACCTTAACAA
>CAZBJS010000018.1:7509-10086 GCA_964492295.1 uncultured Gammaproteobacteria bacterium | reverse complement strand
GGCATTATTCCCAATATCCTGCCAGTTTTGTCGGTTACACCGGCAATTGCGCTTATTGCACCATTGGGATTATCTGGATATTTCTGGGTCGGGGATCCTTTGGCATCGACGTAGCGGGCAAAAACCAAATTGTTGCCCTCAATTTTCTTTAGAATTTTAGGCAGAGCGAAAAACTTGCCCTCTCCATGATTGACTGCAATATCTAATGTCTGGCTAACGTAAGAATCCAGAAATTTTGCTTTCGATTTTTCGATTTTTATTTTGACAAACCGGCATTCAAAATGGCCACTGTCGTTTTGAGCCAAGGTTGCCTCCATTTTACCCAAAGTGCCAAAAGGCAGGAGACCAGTGCGCACCAAAACCTGAAAACCATTGCAAATGCCTAAAACTAATCCTTCTTTATTTATAAAATCTGTCAACTGATCTTTCAAAAAGCTTACAAGCTCCACAGCCAAGACTTTGCCGGAGGCAATATCATCTCCGTAAGCAAAACCACCGGGAAGAGCAAGAAGCTGAAAATCTTTCAGCTTTTTACTCTTGTATCTCAGCTCGTTGATGTGGACGAGTTCACAATCGCCGCCGAATTTTTCAAAGGCATAAAAAAGTTCCTCGTCGCAGTTGGTGCCATCTGCCCTTAGAATACAAACTCTTGGCTTAACCATGAAATATCTCCTTCATTGGTTTTTGCCAGGCGGTTTTTAATTTTTTAAGAGGAACTTTTGCCAAAATTTTCGAGGCGGATTTCACGGTAATTGCCTTAGCCTCAACCGTCCTGCCAATGATTGCATATGGGACATTTCCGAAAAGTTGTTTGGCAACTTTTTCATTTTCAACTTCGACCAGGAAAGTACCGGCAGTTTCGGAAAAGAGAATAAAATCGGGACGAGTATTCTTTGAAATTTTTGCAAGATCGACTTTTGCTCCGCAACCTCCACCTAAACACATTTCAAAAATGGCAGCCGCCAGGCCTCCTTCTGAAATATCATGGCAAGCCAAAATCTTTCGGGATTGGATTCCCGCCGTTATCAACTGAAGAATCCTCTTCAGGTTTTTAATGTCAACCCTGGGAACATTTTTATCGCTTGCGCCAATAACATCAAAATAGGTTGTGCCACCAAGATTTTTGAAGTCTGGTCTGCCTACCAGGACAATTGTCGAATTGAGTTTTTTGAAGTCGGAGCTTGCAGTTTTTTTGACATCGGGGATTTTGCCAAACACAGAAATTAGAAGAACCGGTGGAATTTTGAGAATAGGGCCTTCGGGATAACGATAGGTGCTAGACAGGCTGTCTTTGCCGGAAACAAAAGGCATTCCAAGAAGGCGGGCCATATCGCAGGCGGCATCGACAGACTTATCAAGATCGGCAAGGGATTCCTCATCCGGAAAAGGCCAAATAAAGTTGTCAATGAGTGCCGCATCTTTAATATTGCCACCTGCGGCCACATAGTTGGAGACTGCCTCGGCTACTGCCCAGACGCTCCCCCAATAAGGATCGAGACTGTCAAGGACCGGATTAAGACCATGCGCGATAACCATCCCGTAGGGTTTTTCCAAAATCGGCTTGATGACAACCGCGTCATTGGGCGCGTCCTGACCGACTCCGGCCAGAGGATGAAGGGCATTTGTTCCCTGAACCGTGTGGTCGTACATTCTGATAATCGGCTCTTTTGAGCAAACATTGCCGTGGGAGACGACTTTGAGCCAGATTGATTCGAGGTTTTTCGGTTCTTTGGGGAGTCGAGTCTTGATGTTCTTCGGGTAGCTGGTCCCTTTCATTCTTCGCTGCGGCAAACCATGATGCAAAAATTTCATTGAAAGATCACAAACTTTTTGATTTTTATACGTCACTTTCAACCTCCTCGTACCATCGAATTTGCCGATTGGAGTGGCTTCAACGTTATACAGCTTGCATATATCCAGAACTTTTTTGAGATTTTTGGGATCAACGGCGATGACCATGCGCTCCTGAGATTCTGAAAGAAAGATTTCCCAGGGAGCAAGTCCTGAATATTTAAGCGGGACTTTCTCAAGATAAACCCTTGCGCCGATTTTTTGACCCATTTCGCCAATTGCCGAAGAAAAGCCGCCGGCACCACAATCAGTCAAAGTACGAATCAAGTTTTTGGACCGCAGGGCAAGAACTGCATCAATAATTCTTTTTTCTTCAATGGCATTGCCAATCTGAACTGCCGAGCCGGAGACCTCGATGGTAGAAGCGGTCATTTCTCCGGAGGAAAAGGTTGCACCGTGAATACCGTCCCTACCCGTTCTGCCGCCGATGGTCACTATGATGTCTCCTTTTTGGGGCCAGGCTTTTTTGGCCTGTTTTTTCGGGACGATGCCATATGAGCCAACGGCAACTGTCGGCTTTGCGCGAAAATCTGGATGAAAATGGACAGAGCCGTTATTTGTGGGGATACCAACACGGTTGCCGTAGTCGCGAACTCCGGCCACCACTTTCCTCAAAAGATAGTCAGGAGGAAGACATCCCGGTGGAACCTCGTTCGGATCAAGATCCGGTGGTGCAAAACAGAAGATGTCGGTTGAGGCGGCAACTTTGGCTCCTTGGCCCGTTCC
>CAZBJS010000018.1:5436-7409 GCA_964492295.1 uncultured Gammaproteobacteria bacterium | reverse complement strand
GCCAATTTTGCCAAAAAAAGCATATTCCCAAGAAGAATCGGCAAATTTTAGAGGAATGTTAAGATCAGCAGCCGACTTCAGCAAAGACCCGACTTCGGGGTTCATTACGCCCGGCCTGTAGGCAACTTCAAGAACCTTGTCAGCACCCGCGAATATTGGGCTGTTTAGAGACATTTGTTGATCAATCGGTTCAAACAAAGCTATACGTGCGAATTTCTGGGCATCAGATTTGGCCATCCCCTCAAGTCGATAAACTTTGGTGGTGCGGATTTTTTTAATCGAATTAATTCGGAGAGTTCTTTTTATTTCCGCCAGTAAATCTTCGCCCTTAGGATCTCGGTCATCGCGGGAAGTGATTCTTATCTCAAAAATCATTTGGTCAGTGATATTTCTTTATATTCGCTCGCAGAACACCCCGCCAAAAATTGAATATTTAGGCGGGGATGAATGCGAGAGAATACATACTTCTGAGTACCTGGGTTATTCTGCTCGCTCATGTAAACTTAAAGAACCATACCGAGGGCTCTTATCCCTCGGAAGTTTATAATACCTCTCAAGATCTCGATAGCCGATGTCGGTGCGAAAGTGGAGATTATTATCTTCGATATAGGCTAAAGATAGCGCATTATAGGCTATTTTGCGAGCTTGCGCAACATTTTTTGCGTGAGCCATTACATAAAAAAGCCGCCCGCCGCCTGCTAAAAACTTGTTGCTTTTGATTTTGACACCGGCTCCGAAAACTTCGACGTCTTTAGATTTCATAATCTGATCCAGCCCAAAAATTTGCTTGCCGATAGTTTGACTATAATCATCAGGGTAACCTTGCGAAGCAGCAGTGACAACTACGCGGTAATAATTATCTTTTTTAATCTTTAATTCATTAAGTCTTCCCTCAATGGCGGCCATTGCCAGTTGATAAAAATCATCCTTAATTGCAGGAACGATAACTTGAGCTTCCGGATCGCCCCAGCGAGCATTAAACTCGATAACGTATACTTTTCTTTTTTGATCAATCATTCCGCCAAGGTATAAGATCCCCCGATACGGTCTTTTCATCCTGACGAGTCCCTCGGTCGTTTTTTTAATGATTGCTTCAATCTGTCTTTCAATATCTGCTGTTATGACCATTGGCGGAGAGGTGCATCCCATGCCACCGGTGTTGGGGCCAAGATTGCCGTTGTAAACTGGTTTATGGTCCTGGGCGTGACCGATGATGATAAAATTTTCGCCATCAACAATTGCAAAGGAAGAAAATTCCTCGCCGGCAAGACACTCTTCAATTAAAAAAGTTTCTCCGGCCTTGCCAAATGATGACATCTGCCCAATACACTCTATCGCCTCCTGGTTATTTTGAGCATAGAGGGCACCTTTGCCTGCGGCAAGACCAGAGGCTTTAACAAACCACTCATTTTCTTTTTGGGCTTTGATAAAACTGATAGCCTCCCTTTGAGATTTAGAAACTTTAAATTCCGGTGACGGGATTTTAAAATCTCTCATAAAATTCCTGGCCCAAGCTTTGTCCCATTCGATTTGACCTGCGAGTCTTGTGGGACCAATAACTTTTACTTTATCATCAATTAAGGCATCAACTAAGCCCTTTGCCACCGCATCGTCCTGGGCGACATCGACAAGATCGATTTTTTCGCCTTTGACAATTTTGCGAATCTTTTCAATATCGGTAGTTTTAATATCAGGATAAATTCGGACGTTTTTATCAAGAAGCATTAAGTCATTGCCAGGTAAGCAGTAGACTTTTGACACATACCGGCTAACAAGGTACTTTTTGACAAGAACCGCTCCCCTGCCGCCGCCATCAATTACCAGAACAGTTGCGGTATGCATAGTTTAAATTTCTAATTGATCTAATTTCTAATTGATCTAATCAAATCCCAAATCCCAATTCCCAAATAATATAGTTAAATTTTTAGTCATTAGTGCTTGGGTATTGATTAGAAATTAGACATTAGGTTAAT
>CAZBJS010000018.1:3196-5336 GCA_964492295.1 uncultured Gammaproteobacteria bacterium | reverse complement strand
TGCAGGGATCTTTTGAGATATTGCCAGACCTACTCCGGGAGAAAAACTCCTGTGGCTGACAACAAGCGAAATATGAAATGAACTTCCTTTGGCGCTTGCAGCCCGAATTAAAGCCGGCAATTTTGAACCCGCCCCGATCATTACCACAATCGAAGCATCGGTTCTTTTCTTTTTTGAGGTCATCGGAAAGAAAGCAGCTTGTGGTAATCTTAGGAATTTTGGCAAAGATATGTCAATGGCGAAGAAGTTATTTTTCGTCCCTGAGGTATAAGCCCAAAACTGCTAAAACTGCAGCAACCAGAAAAAGCTGGGTCGGAGCGATTGAGGTAAAGTCATTTTGGGTAACTGCCTCGAATGAGGCGATCAGAATCAGAACTACTGTGGCCCCAATCAGAAATTGAGAAAGTGGATTATATTTGGATAGCAAAAGCTTAGTTTTTTTAGCCACCAATAATTATAATTGCACCTTTTGGAATATTAGTCAAATTTTGGGGGAAGAATTATGAATTGAGAGATTCGGGAAGAGAGTAAGCCAGATTCTGTTTTCAACAGATCTGTCTTGCGATAGTTTCACCCTTCGGGTGTAGTACCTATCTAAAGCCAGATTCTGTTTTGACGATCATCTATCTCGAAGTGGCGTTTCTGTCACCTCGTCCCGCGATTTTGGCGGGATGCCCCTACTTTGGATCTCCCGAGGGCATGGTACAAACGATCCAATTCTGGGTTGCAGCGGGTAGGATTACCACGTTTCACCCCCGCTCGTCTCTGTGGTTCTCAGATCATGTCAATTCAAGATCTGTTCTAAACCCCATATGCGGGAAAGGAGTTTAGACACCAGCGCTTACGCGTCGGAGCTTGCGCTCCGTCCCCTGCTCTCTGCTGTCTGGACTTTCCTCTACGTTCATGTGAGCTGAACGCAGCGATCATCCTTCTTCCCGAAATCAACCATAAATTTTACCAAAAACTCGAGACTTTTTCAAGTTAAAAAGAACAAAAGGAATAATTAAATCGGGAGCTACAGTTAATATTCTTTCAAATCCTCGTCTAATTTTTGGTCTTCCTTCAAGAGCTCTGCAATTATTATTCTAGCAACTACAATTGCTGGCACAGCCAAAAATGCGCCGCCTACCCCCGCAAGCTTTGCACCGATAAGAAGACCGATAATTACTATGGGAGGTTGCAAACCGACAACCTTGGACATAACCATCGGAACGATTAGATGATTTTCTAGCTGCTGAACTATAAAAAACAGTGCGGCAACAGCCAAGGCAAGAATCGGCGAGATGGTCAAGCCTATCAGGATAGCCGGTATCGCTGAAATTATTGGACCAATGATAGGAACAATCTCCAAGATGCCGGCGATTAGTGAAAGAGGTACAGCAAATGGTACGCCAAGAAGAGTCAACCCAATAAACGTCAGTAATCCGACTATTAACGAAAGGGTAAGCTGTCCCCGAATCCACTGTCCGAGGCCACCTTCTACTTTGGTGATAATAGATACCACCTTTTTCTCCTGTTTGCCGGAAAATGGCGAAGTGAGAAGCTTAACGAACTTTTTCCATTCCAAAAGCAGATAAAAGGTTAAAACAAAAAGGGTAATAACCGAAAAAAGGCTTGAAAAAACTTTGGTGGACACAGAAATTATGTTTCCGGCAATTTGTTGAACTTGCCTAGCAAGAACAGAAGACATATCCTCAACGGGAATGTGGTAAAAGATAAAGAAGTTATTGATTGATGAAATAATTTGGGGTAGTTTCGAAACTAGATCGGAAGTCTGAGAAACCAATGGTGGGACGATGATGCCAATAACAGAGGAGATTAAGCCTAAAAGAAATAAATAAACTAAAAGAACTGAAAGTACTCGCGGCACTCGCCTGGCATTGAGCCATTCGACAGGTTTCAAAAGTGCCGACAAAAGAATTATCGAAAGAAACAGCAGAATGATAATTTCGCGTATTTGGAGAAGAAACCAGAGGGCGATCAGAAAGGCTACTGCAAAAACAATTGTTTTGTAGTAAATTTCAACTCTGATTGGAGATTTATCTTCGGTCATTTTCTTGAGTATAGCAGAGGTTTATTCTTTTTTCTAACTTCCAATACCAATCCTTTTGAGAGATATCGAAAAGCTCAATTCCTTCAA
>CAZBJS010000018.1:0-3096 GCA_964492295.1 uncultured Gammaproteobacteria bacterium | reverse complement strand
AACTAAATCGAAACCGTGAATTTTGACGTCATCGACTATCCAGAAGCCGTTGAATCGTTTAATCGTTGAATCGTTTAATTGTTCGATTGATAATTTGCCGCTGCCAATGTCGAGTCCTCGGTAGACTTGACGAGAATCGGCGGAGATTAACTCGCCGTTAAATTTCTTGGCCAGACGAATGGCAAGATCAGTCTTGCCGGTCGCTGTCGGACCATAAATGACTAACATCATAGACAATCCAATTTCTGCCTAAAATTATTGAAGGGAATTTGGAAAAATAACTCTCATTAATGCTAAAAGTTGATCTTTCCGGCGGTCCCACGGCAACATAACTTACTCTATATTTGCCAATCAGTCGATCAGCCTCTGATCCGCCCAAATAAATTATGGTGACATCAGCCGCTCTTTTTTGAAAATCAAGGCCGTGGCTCCATGCCCATCCATGAAAGCCCAAAAGTGTTGAGCGGCCGGCAAGTGCAGGGATAGGATGATTATGCCATGGAGCTGTCACAAAAATAACATCCTTTGGAGTCAAATTCGCAACTTGCGAGGCGACTTCCAAATCGGCATTAGAAAAGATTTGATAGCTTGTCACTTTTGTAAACGTTCTTAGAAGATCCAGGCTTCCCGAAAAAATCATTAAAAAAACAAAGATGACACCGGTGATTCGTCTTGTTAAACTCTCGGTTAAAAATCGATCATGGAGGAAGTAAGCTACAACTACGGTTGAAGCAAAAAACCAATACACCAGAAGTTTGCTATTGTCAAAATCCCAAGGTTGAAAAACAAAAATGTTGGAAATGATAAATATCGCAAGAAATGGCAAATAAAGTATGAAAAGATGGCGATTCTTATGAAACAACCAAATCAGTGAAGCTGCCAATATCGGCCCGAATAACCCCAAATTTTTTAACCAAAACCAAAAAATATTTTCTTGGCTGGTCCAGCCGGGATCAAAGCGGAAAAATTCCAGGGGATTTGAGGCTTGGGAAATCAAGCCAAAAAGTGGGGTGGCAATAGCCGCTGTCGTGGTTGCGAAAATCCCCCATAGAAAAATGGTTTTAATTTTCTCTTTTGAATTAAGTATCGTGAAGGCTGCGAAAAATAGAGTAACCAAAAATATTACGAAAAGACTATGTGCTTGGATAATCGGCAGGACTCCTGCCATCAGTCCTGCAACTAGAAAAAAATGTTTTTTGCCCTTTTTGAAACCAAGATATAAAGAGGACAAAACCAAAAGTGTTATTGGGAAAGCAAACAAAAAGCCTCTTTGGGGCAAAAAGTAGGCAAGATAGGTATTAATCCACCAATAGCCTTTTTCTTTAATATCCGTGTACTCGTTGGGAAGAGCCGAAAGAAATTGCAAAATGCCCATGTTTGAGGCGGCAAAATCCCGAAAGAAATAATAAAAACCAAAGCCACCGTTTATGAAAAACAAAAGAAGCGCAAGGAAGACAATCTTTTCATTTTTGAAAAAGTTCAGAATGAATAATCTGGCAATGTAGACAACTAAAAAACCACCCAAAAAAGTGGTAATAAAAAGTGCAAAATCAACTCCTGTAATTCGGGCAATTTGGGCGGTTGCCAAATCAGCAAATATCGGGTAATTTGCTTTGTTGCCAGCAAAGATTGGGCTTTCGACTATAATTTTGCCGGATTCCAAAAATTTATTGATAAACCCTAGATGGAAAACCAAATCACCGTAAAGATTTACCTGGCCAACAAACCAGCCATTTTCTCTAACTTGCAGCATTTCTTTGGCGAGATGCCAAAAAATAAAGCCGAAAAGGCCAAAATTTAATCCGAGAAAAAACCTGTTAGATTTGGACATTCTTCCTTATTATATATTCGGCAAGCTCCCTTGACATCCTTGTACCAAAGACACCCCCTCCGATATACTCTTGATATGCAATCTCGTTTAATTATTTTCATCTCCATTCTGACTATTTTTTCTTTGGTTATAAGATTTTACAGACTAACGGAACCCGAACACTATTATTTCGATGAAGTTTACCATGCGGTGACGGCCAAAGCGTATGCCGACAACGATAAGGCGGCTTATGATCCGTTTTCACCGGCACCCAAGGAGGGAACGGCTTATGACTGGCTTCACCCTCCCCTGGCCAAACTAATCCAGGCAGGATCAATTAAAATTTTTGGCGACGTTCCTTTTGGCTGGAGACTACCGAGCGTTATTTTCGGCACAGCGATCATCCCCCTGACTTTTATCCTGACAAATCTTCTTTTTGGCCCGACCGCCGCCGTATTTGCATCAACCGTTTTAGCATTTGAGAACTTAACTTTCGTAATGTCAAGAATAACAATGAATGATGTCTTCATGGTATTTTGGATCTTACTATCACTTATTTTTGCGATTTTAGCGGTTAGAAGCCAGAGATTGAGATATCTGGTTTTGACATCGGCATTTTTGGGTCTGGCAGTGGCTACCAAGTGGAGTGCTCTCTATGCCACTATCACCGTAGCCAGTTACATCTTTTTCGCTCACCTCCGAGGTGGAAAGGCCTTATTGAAACTTTCATCACTGATTACTATCCCAGCGTTGATCTATCTGGCTTCCTATGGGCAGTTTTGGCTGCAAGGTCACTCGATCAGTCAATTCGTTGATTTACATCGTCAAATTTGGTGGTATCAAAACCGAAAAGATTTGGAACATTCCTACGGCACGACCGCCCTTTTTTGCGCACCAAAAGGACTCGACAGCGAAAAAACTTGGTGTCCGTGGATTTTGAACGTCCGAGGAGTTTATTTCTCATATCAAGAATATGGCGATAAAGCTGGCTATATTTATGCTCTGGGTAATCCATTAATTTTTTGGACGGGAATCATAGCTGTTTCATATCTCATTGGCAAATTTTTGGAAGAAAGAAAAAGCGAATATGCCCTGGTCCTTCTGGGTTATTTTATCTTTTGGTTGCCCTGGATTTTTGCACCAAGAATTCTTTTTCTTTATCACTATTTACCATCGCTTCCCTTTTTAGCTGCTGCTCTGGGGATATCGCTTGCTGACATTTATCAAACGAAGTTAAAATTTTTGGCAATAGCTGCAATTGTGATTTTTGCTTTGGTATTTTTTTA
>CAZBJS010000017.1:0-10168 GCA_964492295.1 uncultured Gammaproteobacteria bacterium | reverse complement strand
GGAATAAATTCTTTTCTCTCGTAGCCGAAGAGAGGGCCGTAGTAGACGTAGATTTTGGAAGGCTTGAGGACGTACCAACTGCTTCCCGGAGATATCGGTTCTGCTTCTTGTGGAGTTTTAGGCAATGGTAAATCCCCTCCTCTTTTGACAAAAAACTCACGGGCTGCTCCGATTTCCTCCTCTTTCTCTAATTTGTAGGCATTACCCTCAATCTGTAACCCCTTTGCATTTTCACCGGTTGGCTGTTTATTGATGGCGGCGGCAACTTGAGGGTTCTTGGCAAGTTCACGACTATGCCTGGTGTCATCTGGCGACATCCAATAGAGATTAAAATCTTCATCGTGGCCAAAAACTAATGTAGTCGCCCAGGGGTTTGAACCATTGGAGGTTGCCAAAATCATTTCTCGACTGTCTCTTAAAATTTCTTCAATTAAGCTTCTTAAATCTACTTCAGCTTCCATCTTCCCTACTTTATTATATTAATACAATGAAATCGACTGGCTGGTTAGTTAATAATTGAGACCTGCTGTTGTTTAACTTTTTTAATGGGTTTTTCAAATAATTTTTTAATGTAGGGGGTTTTCTCGTAAGTGGGGTCGTACGCTCGCATGTCAAAGGGATAATGGTAATCAAGACAACCTGTGCAGTGGCTTTTGTGCAGTTGGTCGACGGTTAATCCTAGTGATTTGGCCATTCCATCAATGCTTAGATAATGGAGAGATGCTACATTAAGACCGTTTTTTACTTCCTGCTCACTCATATCGTGATAATGACCATTTTGGTCTTTATGCACTGCTCCAAGCTCATCGCGGGAGCCAATATTGACGCCTAAAAAGCAAGGATTTAGAAAACGCGGGGCCAAAAATCGACAGTGAATTTGGTGAACACCAATATTTTGTAAGTGTTCGACTAAGATTTTGAAAGTGTTAAGGCGAACGCCAGTATCATCAACTAAATAAATTGATTTGCCAATAATTGAGGGGGAAACAAAGAACTTTTTTTCAATTTGTTTGGTGCGAAGATAGGGATCGTCCTCAATAAAGGTTCTTTTGGCCCAATCGTATCTTTCTTTTACTAAACCGCGAATATAGGCTAATTTTGGAGCTTTTAGGGCAAGTTTAGAGGAAAGCTCAAACCAAAAAGCGTGGGCGCCAGGACGAGCAGTATCGGGAACAGCAACAACGTAGTCGATATTTTTAATGATATTTTTGTCAAGCTTGCCATTTTTAATGCGCTCAATCTCCTCAAGAGCCAATTGCTTCCCCAAACTTTCGCGATTTTCGCCAATAACCCCATCCCAAATAGAGGTTTCGTTGGAAAAGTAAAGTTTTTCAAAAACACAAAAGCTTTCTTTTTGAGCCTTGCTGTATTCTGAAATAATCACCCCATCCTCATCGGCAACTAAAAGTTGGCCTGGCCTTAATTTTTGGGAGTGGCGAACATTAATTCGATCTAGAGCACAAGTTTCGGAGGCGACAAAAACGTGGCCATTATCCTGATTCCAGACAAGCGGTCTAACACCCCAAGGATCACGAAGAGCCATTAATTTATCATCGCCGGTTGCCATTACCAGACAATAAGCGCCTTTAACGTCGGAGAGAGCATTGGCTACTTTTTGCTTCCAGGTAAAGCCTGGTGCAGTAACAATTAGCCAAGTTAAGATTTCCGAATCAGAGTCAGACTCAAGCCTAATACCAAATTTTTTAAGTTTTTTACGATGTCTTTTAACATCAACAATACTGCCATTATGGCCCAATGCCAACTCCCATCCCTGATAAAGAGCGTAAAAAGGTTGGGCATCACAATTTTCGCGACTGGCACCCTCAGTTGGGTAGCGAAGGTGGGCAATGGCAATTTCACCACGAAGCGAGTTTTCCTCAACAACATCGATTGAGCGAAAAACTTCGTTAAAAGCCTGGGCTTTCTTGTAGACCTTCATCGTTTTGCCACGAGGTTTAACAGCGACACCTCCGCCATTTTGGCCTCGATGCTGCAATGCTTTACCCATCTCAATTACGACATTTGTAACATTATTCCCAGAAGCAGCATATGAACCGGCAAGTCCGCAATACTCCCTCAGTCTAGATTTGATTTGAAGATGTTTAACCACAGGCCCGGTTTTTCGTGGGGTCTAATAAACATAGTATGAAACTTAAAGTAGTGAAAGTCAACAAAAAGTTGACTCTGTGAAAATTTTGGGATTATACTGATTTGAGAGGCTGCCTGATATATGGTTTCACCAGAATTTGAGCCTCGAATTATTTTTAGAGCAGAAGTCGGCCCGAAACCTCAAACTTCTGAGGAACTCCAATGGGTCATACTTAACTGTACGACTATCGGAACTGCACCATCTGGAACCTTTCCACAATTGATAGTTGAACAAGCTGAGTGGAGATTAAAAAATGCCCAAAGGCGATTGATAGAAAGACAACAGCGAGTGATTTAAAAATCGCCGAGTCTGCGAAGCAATACCTCCTCTAGCTTTGCTACTTTGACTCTTTCCTGTTTAGTTGTATCGCGATCGCGAATTGTCACTGTATCATCCTCAAGTGTTTGAAAATCGCAAGTTATACACCATGGTGTGCCAATTTCATCCTGAGCATAGTAGCGTTTGCCGATATTACCGCGATCATCCCAAGCGACAGGCTGTAGTCGGTAGTCGCCAGTCAGCAGTCTCAAGACTTCTTTTGCTTTTTTGACTAAATCGGGTTTATTGGCAAGAAGTGGAAATACCGCAACTTTGTATGGCGCAAGTTGAGGATGGAGCTTTAGGATAGTCCTCTCTTTATCTTGATAATAAGCATCCAGTAAAAATGTTAAAGCTGATCGGTCAACACCAGCTGACGGCTCGATGACGAATGGATATGTATCAAGTTTGATGCCTGAATGCTTGGCATGATTTTTAAGATCAAAATCGGTTCTATTGGCGATCCCCTCAAGCTCCGCATATGTTGATTCACCAAAGTTGAATTCGTATTCGATATCGGCAGCCTGAAGGGCATAATGAGCAAGTTCTTGTCTTTGATGATGTCTCAGCCTTAATTTTTTCTTATTAATTCCCAGGCTTGTATACCACTTGAGCCTTGCTTCTTGCCAATAACCGAACCATTTTTTCTCGGTACCTTTCTCGACAAAATACTCAAGCTCCATCTGTTCAAATTCGCGTGATCTAAAAACAAAGTTTCCAGGAGTAATCTCATTTCTGAAAGCTTTACCGATTTGGGCAATGCCGAATGGAAACTCGGGATGAAAAGTATTAACAACATTCAGATAGTTAGTAAAGATGCCTTGAGCAGTTTCTGGCCTTAAATAAGTTCTCGAGGCCGTATTCTGCATCGGCCCAACGGATGTTTCCATCATTAAGTTGAAAGGTCTGGATGCTGTTAGTTCTCCCTTACATTCTGGACATTTTTTGCCATTGACATGATCAGCTCTGAATCTTCTCTTACATGATTTACAATCAACCATCATGTCGATAAAACCGTCAACATGGCCTGAGGCTTTCCAGACGCCAGCATTCATCAGAATACTGCTGTCCAACCCGAAAACATCATCGCGGTCATAAACTACGGATTTCCACCAGGCGCGTTTGATGTTGTTTTTTAACTCAACCCCTAATGGTCCCCAATCCCAAATACCAGAAAGGCCTCCATAAATTTCGGAGCCGGGGAAAATAAATCCCCGCCTTTTTGTAAGGGAAACAATCTTTTCTATGAGTTTATCTCGAGCCATTTTACTAATATCTTTGTGTATTTTAATCTTTAAAAAGGCAAGGATCGCCAAAATAAAAATTGGCGGCTCGACGTTTGGCAAGGAAGACTATTTTTTCTAGAGTGGTCATTTGGCAACTGCGATAAAAGTAGAAAAGAACTCAACTTGGGAAGTTAATGTTTTTGTAGACTTGTTATAGCTTGAATCCGGTTTTCCCCAAGTGGAATCGCCGTGATTGTAAATATAGAGGGTATAATCACCAGTTCCATCTTCTAAAGTAATTGAGAGATCACCCTTTTTGGCAAATTTGGGGGCGATCGAAAAAACCCCATAACTTGGCAAAACCACTTTTTGAATGTCAAAATCCTGAGGCTTAGGAACACCGACAGTCTCGGTAATGATAACCCAATAGTCATTGGTGAATCCCAGCACTTGAAGCTTAAACTTGCCCCCACGGTCGGTGATTGTTGATCGCCTGGACCCTACCTGAACTAAATCCCAATTGGTTTCGGAATCGTATTGTGTATCTCCTCTGAAAAGATGCAGGAGCAGCTTGCCATCCGTAATGCCTTTGTCCGGACTGCGAACACCACGAGAGGCGGTCCCCAAAAGAACGGATTTTTTGTATTTTTGATCCCGAGTATTAATATCTGTTCCAGTAGCTCCTCTTTGAATTTTCTCCCCAGGAACCTGCGGATTGTCGGAAAGATAAGTAAGCTCGTACTCGATCTTCTCAAATGCGGCCATATTTTCAATTGAGACTATAATTTCCGCACCATCTGAAGTTGGAGTCAAGGTGACATAAGGACGGTCTTTAAGAGTCAGTTCGTTTAGTGCTTTGACCTCACCAACACCCTCAGTACCCCTGGGCCTCTCAGGCCCTTTTTGGAAAATAAAAAGGAAATAAATCCCCACCAAAATAGCTACAAAGGCAATGGCGGCAATGATGTAAGTGGTACGTTTAGATTGATCCATGGAAACTACCCCAAGATCCCTGACCTTGGGGACCCCGTTAATTAAAGAAATTTAGCTGTCTTTAATTTTGAATCAATAAGGTTTTCAATCATGCTATCAAGAAATGCTAAAAGTTTCAAATAACCTGCTTTGCTTGCCTTAATCTTATTTTTAATTGAATCAAAATCTTCTTCTTCAAGAATTGCAAAGAGCTTTTGGACCTTTGGGTCGCCAGTTGATTTGGCTGAAAAAAAACCAAGCTGTGAAAGTAACTTAACTTTGAAGATACTTGAAATTAAATTAAAATCGCGACCTTCTGCAACTTTTTTGAGAAATTGGACTAAAAGGATAAACACATTTTGGTTTTTTTGCTGTTGGGCCGTCAAACGATCAACCAGTTCTAAAAAATGGTAGATTTTGTTGGCTTTACTTTCCGAAAAATCGGCAATACCAAAAGCACGTTTGGCCTCAACTTCGGTTAACAAGTCGAGATTTTTGCCGCGGGCAATAAATATTTTGCACCAATTGCCCAGTTCCACATGACCGGCTTTTCTCGACCTTGGCCTGCGCACCCCTTTGGCCAGACAGGTGATCTTGCCAGAGTCGCGAGTATAAATAGTCAAAATTCTGTCGGCTTCACCAAAGTTGCGGTGGGCAAGAATAACTCCTTCGGTTTTGACATACATAAAAGTCATCACATCGCCCGGAAACCCGAACAGTATTCATCCAATGTTTGCTCTTAGTATCCTAAGTTTTGCAAAGGATAACAAGTTAATCGATAGACCGTAAAATTTCAAAGCTTAACAATCAGTTCCTTGTCGGTTTCAAGAGGGAAGGCTTTTTGTTTCTTACCAAAGGCTTCGATTTCGTAGGTATGACCTTCGACTCCCGGTTGTTTCTGAATTAAAAGTTTATACTCTCCATCAACTTTAATTGGCACAGTATACTCAAGCTCAATTTTGGCAGTTCCCTCTGGCCTCAAAGTGAAAAGGCCCTCAAAAACTGTCTTGCCGTATTCCTCGGAAGCAGTCATTGAAACCTCAGTACCTGACGATTTGATAAGAGCTGATCCTTTGGGAACATAGATTCTAATCCAATCTCGGTAAATGCCGGCAAGACAAAGGCCCCCACGTCTCTCAAGACCACAATCATCCATCCGTCTTGGGTATTTATATTCGATGGTGACAAACTTGCGGATTTGGCCATTTTTGTCTTTTTTAACCACCTGTTTGACTTTTTCTTGAATGTAAAGATTCGATTTGGCGCCGGCAAAGTTGGTTTCATTAATATGCAAATAATCTCCATCATATTCATGAAGCCTACCTGCAAAATTGATTCTTTCGGCCGCTTGCTGAATTTCCGGATCTTTAAAGTAAAGAAGGAGATGTTTCCGTTTTAAAGAATCGAGAACTGCACCCAAAAGACTAGGCCAAGTTGATTTGGGGGCATTGAAAGCCTTGTCCATCATTTGATTCATCAGGACTCCTAAAATTCCTTTTCTATCGCCTTTTTCATAGGCAACTGGCTGATCGGCATACTTTTCAAGTTCATAAATTATTTGTGGACAAGCACAAGACTCCACTTCTTCTGTAGTGAATTTAGCGCCATATGCCTCAAGATCCCCCAAAACTTGCATCATGGAAAGGACGAAGTTTGTGTCCAAGGCAACAATGCCGTCAATGTCTTTTTTTGCCTGAGTAAAGTTGTACAAATCTTCGAAATTTTGCATCGAGATATAATAATCCGGAGATAAGTTCGAATCACGCAGATTAAGTGTAGGAACGTTGGGTAAATATTTAAGAATAGGGGCTGGGGCTGGAATCTTTTTGGTTAAAGTGTCATCAAGCCGATATATATCTTCTGAGCCTTCTGATTGGAGAATTCCTTTATTCACTCTAAAGACAGCATAGGCCGTAATAAAACCACCGGTCGCGCGCAGTTCCTTGTCATTTTGAAAAATGACTAAGTACTTTTTTTCTTCCTCCTGACCCATGATTTCGGGCAATACAAGAAGAAGAGGTTTGGTGTCAACAACTAAAGACTCAAGTTGGTCGATTGTATTTTTGGCAGCTTTGATTCTAGTGCCAGGCTTGCCAGGCAGGATGTCAGGATAACGCCAACTTTCAATTTGATCGACTTGATTACGGGCTTTCTCTAAATTTTTGCCAACTTCATCAAGTTGTGGGGTAACTTTGGAGAGTGTTTCGATGGCTCCTGCCAGTCTTTCCTGAGCGGTACCACCTAGAAAAGTCCCTTGCCCCTTAAGACCCAAAACATCGGCATAAGGAGTAATCGCTTCGGCAAAAGTATTGGCTGCCTCCAGGCTATAAACGGCAGCGTCTACTCCTCGTTGAATATCGGCAACATACCAACCTAAAACTGGAACTACTCTGAGGGGTGTGTATAAAACCAGCAGTCTTTTCGTGTTTCTGAATTGACTTCTTGCATCTTTTAGGTAAGCCTTAGTCGCGTCTAGATCTTGGAGTTTTGCAGCGCCTATTGCTTTTTGAGTTGTAGCAAGTGCTGCTCTTGCGGAAAGAACAACTGGAACAGCCAAAATGATAAGGATGACAATAAAGATGCCCAGAAGCCTAAAAATTCTCTTCTTCATCGGCTGGATGCTTATCTTAGAGTGCCCCTTTCCCGGTAATCATCGCAATTGGAGTCTTTATTATAATCCAAAGATCGTAAAATATTGAGCGTCTCCAGGTATAGGCAGCATCCATGGCAACTCTTTTGTCAAAATTAATAAATGAGCGGCCTGAAACCTGCCATGGGCCGGATACTCCTGGGCGACCTTTGAGAATAATTTTAACGTATTTGTGAGTTTGCGGATAGACCTTTTGCTGATGGATAAGTTCATCTGGTTGATAAGCACGAGGACCAACCAATGACATATCGCCTTTGAGGACATTAATTAGCTGAGGCAGCTCATCCAAAGAAAACTTCCTGATAATTTTACCTAAGGGAGTAACCCGGGGATCCTCCGCTAATTTGTAACTGCTCCTCTGATATTGGGCTTTAAGCTTTGGATGCATTTCTAGATATTTCTCCGCATGAACTTCTTTTCTCTTGAATTGATACATGGACATACTTCTGAATTTAAGCATTCTGAAAAGTTTGCCATCTTTTCCAGCCCTTTCAGGAACATACAAAATCGGGCCAGAAGAGGTTAATTTTATGGCAATAGCAACCAAAACTATTATTGGCGAAAAAACAATCAAGGCCACAAGACTCCCCGCAATATCAAGACTGCGCTTTAGGAAATCGTAAATCATGCAAGAGAAAACTAAAGATATTTGTCTTTCTTCGATTCTTTAAGTTGCTCGATTATTTTCTTGACGTCTGTGATTCTGTCTTTTTTGGCGACCAAAAGCGCGTCTTGGGTGTCAACAATAATTAAACCTTCAAGGCCAATGGTCGCCACTATTTTATTTTCGCCATTTGCATAAATTAAGCAATCGGAGCTTTCGATGTCAAAAACTTCTCCTTGGATTACATTATCGGTAGGATTTTCCGAAAGCTCATCTTTGAGAATATTCCAGGCGCCAATATCTGACCAACCTAAATCTGCCGAAAGAATAACTAAATCGCCGGGGTCTATTTTTTCAAAAATTGCAAAGTCAACCGAAACCTTTTCAAACTCCGGATAAATTTTTCTGATTGCCTCATCCTGATTATCAAGTCCCCATACTTTTTGAATCTTGACAAGGCCGCTGTAGACTTTTGGTGCAAATTTTTGGTATTGCGAAAGCATCATTTTGGCCTCGAAAACCTTGTAACCTGCATGCCAGAGATATTCCCAGCTTTGAGTGAACTGGCGAGCCTTTTTGATATTGGGTTTTTCAACATGCCGGACGTACTCAAAAATTGCCAGACTATTAACCTTTTTGATCATTTTGCCCACCTGAATGTAGCCGACGTGAATATTGGGATAAGTAGGCTTAACATCAATAGAAACCATCTTGCCAGTATCGCGAGCATAGTCATAGGCGGTTTTGAGAGCCTTGATGAATTCATCGTCATTTTTGACCAAGTGATCAGCAGCCCAAAGAGAGGCAATTATTGGATTTTTGAAGCGCTTGTCCAAAACCGCCGTGGCAAAGCCGACTGCTGCTAATGTATCGCGCATTTCAGGTTCAATAATTACATTTTCCAAGGGCAGATCCGGCTCCTGCTTTAGGACTAAACCAACATATTCTCTGCCTGTAACTACAAAAACGTCTTTTAGGGGAAATCCTTTCTTGATGCGGCCAACTGCCTGCTGGAACATTGACTGGCGTCCAACCAACGGTTGAAATTGCTTAGGCTTGTCTTTACGGCTTGCAGGCCACATGCGAGTACCGGCACCGCCACAAAAAAGAGCAATTTTCAAATCTTTATGATACTCTGGCATAAAAATCGACTGCTTGTGTCAGTTGACCAACAAAGTTCTTCCTTGTAAATCTTAGGGCGTTTTTCCGGCAAGCCGATACACTCCATTTTAACTTAGACGCTACCTTAATTGCATCTTGCAGGGCATCGGTAGTCTGACTCTTAAAAAGAATCCCAGTTTCGCCATCACGGAGAATTTCGGCCTGACCTCCACGGCTGTAAGCAATTACTGGCCGGCCACAAGCCTGTGCCTCAACGGCTGCAATGCCGAAATCTTCTTTTTGGGTAATAATTAAAGCTTGGCAATTTTGATAAAGAGAGCGCAATTCATCTTTGGTAACTCTCCCCAGAAAATCAATTTGACATTTGACATTTGACATTTGACATTCGACTGCAATTTTTGTGAGCCTTGCCTCATCTGGCCCTCGACCAATAATTTTTAGACTGATACCCATTTTCTGAGCAATCTCAATTGTCAGATCAATTTTTTTCCACTTTACCAGACGGGAAACAATAAGGTAATAATTTTTACTTTTTAGCTTCCAATTGTGTCTTTTGGGCGGTCTGAAAAATTCGACATCGGCAAATGGGTAAATAACTTGGCAGTCTCTACCGTAAACTTCTTTTATTTTTCTGGCGACATTATCCGAATTAGCAATATAGTAATCTGGCCGCGAAGAAACCACCGTATCCCATCTTCTAAGCCATTTTAAAAATGGTCGAAGGATTATTCTTAAAGAACTCGGCACATAATCAACCAAAGCCTCTTCTTCCCATAAAAATCTTGGCAAGCTATTAAGATAACAGACGTGAATAGTTCTTGGCTTGGTTATAATTGATTTGGCAAAGCGGGTTGTTGAGGAGATAATCAAATCATAGTCTGTAAAATCAAAAGTTTCAAAGGCCAGTGGATAGAAAGGCAAAAGAACCTTGAAGAATTTTGAGGCAAACGGAATTTTTCGCAGCCAGGAAGTAACGACCCGTGAGCGGTCGATTGATGGAGGGAGTTTCTGCCAATTGACCAAAGAAGTGTAAATTGGGGCATCTTGCCAGATTGAGGCGAATGTCTCAAAAAGACTCTCCGCCCCACCGGCTTGAAGGAAGTCATCATGGACAAGGGCTACTTTCA
>CAZBJS010000016.1:9354-11207 GCA_964492295.1 uncultured Gammaproteobacteria bacterium | reverse complement strand
TGGTTTCACATCCACATCTTAACCCTTTATACTTTTTAATTCAAATGATTTCTTAGCCAAAAGGAAATGATCGGCTATCTTAACTAACTGGCAAATGCACACCGGTCTTTCGAATCGTTTCTCACTCAAGACCTAGGTCCTGAGTTACATCGAAGGACCAGTTTGCATTAAAATAGACCCATTATGATAGTTAAGCGCAAAGAAGGGTATTTTGTGATTTCGGAAAAGACCAAAAGAAATCTTGGCGGCCCATACAAAACAAAAGAAGAAGCCCAGAGGCGCCTGCGTCAAGTTGAGTTCTTCAAACACTTAAGGGGAAAATAATTCTTTTCTCGCTGACTATGATGTCCATAATTTGATCATGGGGTTCGCTCTTAAGCTTCTCTATAATCTGAAAATCAAAAGCCAAACCGATCTTTATGACGTCCAACCCGGTCAATAAACGATCAAAGACTCCTTTTCCATAGCCAAGCCTGATCCCACCAATAGAAAACGCTACCCCCGGCAAAATGGCCACCTCAACTTGGGAAGAGTCGAAAATTTCTGGGTTTTTGGGTTGAAGAATTCCGTATGGGCCAACTTCAAGGCTTTCAAAATTTGAAAATGTAACAAATTGATACTTTTCGTTTTCAAAATAACGGGGCAGAAAGATTGTCTTTTTAAGACGAAAAAGCTCTCGAATTATCGCTCTTGTGTCCACCTCATTATTTATTGGCAAATACAGTGAAAAATTATTCTTATTTTTAATTTCCTCCATCCCCAAAAGTTTTTGGGAAATGATCTTGCTTTTTTGGGAAACCCATATGGCGGACAGAAAATTTCTTTTCTCAATGAAAATCTGCCTTAGTGTTTTTTTGTTCTGTCGGTTCTTCATATGCCTGTTGAGTAAAGAATTTATTCTTGAACAATTTTATACTTCGATTAAATCCTCTATTGCTAAATAGAGGATAATGATTTAATAATTATCCAATGTTTGCCAATTTAAGTCCACACCTTACTTATTTTTTAAGAGATTTTGCCGGCTACTTAATTGTTGATTGTTTGGCGATCGTCTTGTTTATTTTTGTCGTCTACAAATTTTATAAATCCAGTTTATCCCAACAGAAGAAAAAAACTCTGATGGCAGTTTTTTTCACTATTTTTATTCTAATTTTTATCTATAGTTTCTTTGAAGCGTACTTCAGGTATGTTTATGACGAGCCTGACGGCCTTGGTTTTTTAAAAGTCAACCAAAAATGGCAGCAGAGGCATGTTCAGTACACTTTTTACGACAAAATTCAATTCAGGGATGATTCTTTTGACACAAAGATAAAAGACGGTGTCGCTCGGATTGGAGTTTTGGGGGACTCCATTACTTTTGGTGGCGGCATCGAAAATCCCAAGGAGCGTTTTTCCGATCTTCTTGCTTCGAAACTCAAAAACGTAGGTTACAAGGCTGAGGTTTTTAATCTAGGCAAGCCAGGTTTTGACACGGAAGCTGAAATTGAAGTTTATAAAAAGGTTTCGGAATTAAATTTTGACATTATCATTTGGCAATATTTTTTAAACGACATCCAGGCAACCGGCAAAAGCACCGGCACACCAATTATTGAGAGGAACATTAGGAAAACTAAAATCATTCAATTTTTTTCCGACCGATCTTATTTTTTCGATTACACCTACTGGCGAATTACCGCAAAGCATAAAAAGACAATCGTCGAGTTGAAATCTGCAGACTTTGCAAATTATAGGGATTCTGCGAAACTGGCAATTCATAAAAAAGAGATTGCCGACTTTATTGGTGATTTAAAAAAAGATAATAAAAAAGTAATCGTTATCATATTCCCGTCACTTTTCTTTTTAGGACCGAATTA
>CAZBJS010000016.1:8150-9254 GCA_964492295.1 uncultured Gammaproteobacteria bacterium | reverse complement strand
ATAAAAAAGTAATCGTTATCATATTCCCGTCACTTTTCTTTTTAGGACCGAATTATCCGGCTGAGGATATTCACGGGATTATGTCTTCAATTTTTGCGGAAAATGGGGTAGAGGTTATTGATCTTCTGGAAACACTCAGAGATAAGAAGCCGAAAGACTTAATAGCAAGCAGATTCGATGCCCATCCCAATGAATATGTCCACAGTGTTGCAGCAGAAATGCTTTTTGAGAAGGTTGCCGCACAACTCAGGTGACCTAACCCTTTTTGAGAATTGTCTTCAGCCTCGTCTCCAATTGCCAGCCAACAACAGTCACCACCAATGCTAAAATTAACAAATATAGGTTATTGGCGATTCCAAGCCCGCTTATGAGGGCAAACCGTTTGATAACCCACAGGACTAGCGCATAAGCTGCGAAATAGACACTCAGGAGAGCATAGATGTTTTTAATTTTTAGCTCCGTTTTCTCAAGTGCTCCCGGTAAGAAAAAGGCAACTCCTGTCAAAATAAAACCCGCAAGAACTGCGGCCATCGAAGGAGAGACCTTATTATTGCCCAAAACGATATTGTTGCCGAAAATCGCATCAAAGAAAAGAACAATGATAGCGTTGGCTACCCAAAGTGCCAAAAAATTGATTAGTTTCTTCTGGTCCAATTCTCTCACCCCCTTTACCAAAAACTTGACTCTAATAGCTAGAATAGAACAAAGAATTTTGCCAGTCAAATCCGAATGGGCCAGTGCAAAAATTGACTTGAAGCTTGCCTTGTAGTAAATTGGAAGAGATTATGGTTACCCAAGAGCAGGTTTTGGAGAAACTAAAGCAGTGCCTCGATCCGGAGTTGGGAATCAACATTGTTGATTTAGGCCTAGTCTATGGTATCAACGTTGATGGTTCAAGAGTTAACGTCCTTATGACCTTAACCACCCCTGGTTGTCCCCTTGATTCTTATTTTGTCCAAGATATTACCTCCAAAGTCAAATTAATAAGGGAGGTTTCCGACGTAGCCGTAGAGGTGACATTTGATCCTCCATGGAATCCCGCCAAAATGTCCGAGGAATCAAGAGATATGCTTGGTTTTGTAAACTAGAATCGAACCACTTGAC
>CAZBJS010000016.1:0-8050 GCA_964492295.1 uncultured Gammaproteobacteria bacterium | reverse complement strand
GGGTTTCTTCGGGTTAAAATTTATATAAACTTCTGATCCTATCTTTCATCGGGGTTCCCAAAACGAAGTTTTGGGGTAATTTTTGGGGTATTGACAGGGGGAAGATGTTGTGTCTAAGCTTGAATTAGACCACAATATCTTGTGCTTTTGGCGAGTTCGTGAAATTCAGTCTGCGACCAAAGGCAAATTTTCAAGGGCAGTTTGAGTTCAACTTTGGTGATAAGGGAGACGGAGTTCCCAGAGGATAAGCTTTGGGGCAAAAAGTGATTTGTCCTTTTTGTGCGCACGAGGCAACCAGGGTCGTTGATAAACGCGAAGGACCCGACGGCAAAACGACAAGAAGAAGACGCGAATGCCAGAAATGTCGTCGCAGATTTACAACTTTTGAAAGAGTCGAGACCCTTGATCTTTTGGTTGTTAAAAAAGATGGCAAGAGAGAAATTTTTGATAGGGCCAAACTAAGAAGCGGCATAATTAAGTCATGCGAGAAAAGACCGGTTTCCGCGGATGAGATTGAAAGAATCCTAGACCAAGTAGAAGCGGATTTAAGAAAAGATGGCTCAGGAGAGGTTTCGAGTAAAAAGATTGGAGAGTTGGTTATTAAGAGGCTGAAGAAAATAGACCAGATTGCCTACATCCGCTTCGCATCAGTTTACAGACAGTTTGCCGATCTGGGGGATTTTGAAAAGGAGTTAGCTAAATTATCCAAAGGCTTAAAAAAACAAATATGAGAAAAGCCAAACAGAAGCTAAAAATTACCAGAGATGAAACTCGCAAACTTGGGAGGCGAATTCCACCAGCCCCCCGCGGTCTTTTAGAACCTACTCTCTCCGAAAATGCCGTCTATATTGCCAAAACCCGTTATGCTTTTCGCAATGAGCTTGGTGAACCCGTAGAGTCTCCTCAAGAAATGTTTTGGCGTGTTGCCTATTATATCGCAGCTGCTGATAGGCTATATGCAAAATCTTCTTCCGATGTTGCCAGAGCCCATCGAGCAACTGCCCGCCAGTTTTACAAACTGATGGCTTCCCAAAAATTTATTCCCAACACCCCGACGCTTGTCAACAGCGGTAAAGTTGGCCAATCACTTTCGGCTTGCTTTGTACTGCCGGTTGAGGACGATATGGAATCAATTCTCAAGACCATGCGCGACATGGCGATGATCCATAAGATGGGCGGAGGAACTGGCTTTTCATTTTCCAGACTTCGTCCCAAAGACGACATCATTGGCACCAGCAGGGGTAAATCCACCGGTCCGGTAGCCTTCCTGCAGGCTTACAACGATGTTACCTCACAAATCCGTCAAGGAGGGGTCAGACGTGGAGCCAACATGGGAATCTTGCACTTTACCCACCCGGACATTTTAAGATTTGCCGTCCACAAAGTTGATGAGTTTTCTCTGACCAATTTCAATATCTCAGTCACGGTCACTGAAGAATTTATGGAGAAAGTAAAAGAGGATGCCCAATACGTTGATGATCGCCAATTTGACCGGACAGTTGAGGGGATTGTCGAGGAAATTAAAGAAGCCTATACAAATCGGGACCTTGATCTTAAAAATGTCCGAATAGAAGAGAGTGTCAGCAAGCTTTACGACCTGTGCCGTGCCACCCACGACAATGAGGGTTATAAGCTTGTTAATCCCAGGACTAAAAAGATCTCCGACCGGCTTAATGCCAAAAAATTCTTTAATCTTATAACCAGACTCGCCTGGCAGTATGGTGATCCCGGGATGGTCTTGGTTGACAGGATTAACCATTCACGAGCCAATCCGACCCCGAACTTAGGGCAAATCGAGGCCACTAACCCTTGTGCCGAGCAGCCGCTTCTGCCTTATGATGCCTGCACCCTAGGCTCGGTGAATCTTGCAAAATTTGTTGAAAACACTGAGGGAACTCGAAGTGTCATAGATACCGAGCAAAGTCGAAGTATTGATTGGGATAGCCTCAAAGAAGCAGTCCATGAGTCTATCCACTTTTTGGACAACGTTCTTGATATGAATGAATATCCGGTTTCCGAAATTGACCAGATGACTTCCCAAATCAGGCGAGTTGGTCTTGGCGTTATGGGTTGGGCCGATATGCTAGTTAAGCTTGGTATCGGCTATAGTAGCCAAGAAGGATTTGAATTGGCAGAAAAGGTGATGAAGTTTGTCCAAAGTGAGGCGGACAACGCCAGCGTAGATCTGGCCAAAGTTAGGGGAGTTTTTCCGGCATTCAAAGGTTCAATATACGATAAGAAGGATGAGATTCACCCCAGAAATGCCGCCAGAACTACCATTGCCCCAACCGGCACTATTTCGCTTCTTGCCGATTGCTCCTCTGGAATTGAACCGCACTTTGCCTTGACCTTTGCCAAAAATACCATTGAAGGCAAAAGACTTTTTAACACCAACCCGTACTTTTTGGAGGAGCTCAAAAAACGCGGCCTCGACTCTGATGAACTTTTAGCCAAGATTCAGGAAAATCGTGGATCAATTCAGAATCTTGATGAGATACCAGATGAGCTTGGCCGTGTTTTTGTAGTTGCGGGCGACATTGCCCCCTCCGACCATGTGCGCATGCAGGCAGCTTTCCAGAAGTACACCGACAACGGTATCTCAAAGACCATTAACTTTCCCAATGAGGCCACCGTTGAAGACGTCCGCCAGGCTTACTGGCTCACTTACGAACTTGGTTGCGGGATGATTACCATTTACCGTGACGGTTCCCGGGTAAAACAGGTTCTTGAGGTCAAAAAGGACAAGTCCTACTATGATCAACTCGCCGGTAAGCGCTTTGATATTGACGCAAAAGGTCAAGTGGTGCCTAAAAAAAGGCCAACACCCCAGGAAGCCTGGGGAATGCGCGTTAGAAAACGGGCCGATGTCGGTTATGTCTATACTTCAGTCTTTCGTGATTATGATGGTGCTCCCATTGAAGTCTTTGTGACCATTGGTAAAACCGGCGGCTATGTTGCCGGGGCAGCCGAAGTGACCGGCAGACTTGCTTCCCGAGCCCTCAAGTACGGGGCTAGTCTTGAGGAAGTCTCTTCCGACCTTATCGGTATTTCCTGCGGCACTCCCTATGGTGTTGGCCCAGAAAGTGTTCTTTCCGCGTTTGATGCGGTTGGTAAGTCGCTTGTCGAAATTGCCCATTCCAAACAGTTGCAGCTGCCGGAAATTACTGAATCGGCAACCAAAGCCCCCAACGGAGCGTTTCCAAAAGCAGCCGAGGTCAATGGCCCTACTGTCCGGGTTAACGGCCAAACGAACAACCAGTCCAATGGTCAAACTGTTGGTGAGTTGGACAAAAATAACGGGGTTGTCAAAAGTATCCAGATGACACTTGCCCCCAAAAGCACGGCAAAAGGAAGTTTGTTGACTTTCGAGACTGAGGAGAAGTTACTTGAGAGTAAATTTGCCGTTTGTCCTGATTGCGCCAGCCCCGTAATTTTTACCGAAGGCTGTCTTACTTGTCCCAACCCCACCTGCGGCTGGAGCAAGTGCAGTTAGTGACCTCCTCTACCTTTCCACAGTCTTTCAGAGTGTCCCTCAATCCTGTTGACAAATCGTGCCAAGACAAAGAGCCAGTCGGAGAGGCGGTTGATATAGGGAAGCACATTTTTACTGATTTTTTCCTGCCCGGCCAAATCAGCAATTGCTCTTTCTGCTCGTCGGGCAACAGTCCTGGCAAAATGGAGCTTAGCACCGGCCTTGCTACCGCCAGGCAAGATGAAACTGCGCAGCTTGGGTAAATTTTTATCCCATGAGTCAATTTCTTGCTCAAGTCGGCTAACGTGACGCTTGGTTATTCTTGGAACTTTGACTTTAAGATCAATCGGTGCTGATAAATCGGCACCCAATATAAAAAGCTCTTCCTGTACCCTTAATAATTTTTCTGTTAAAGGTTGAACCTTGATAGAAGGTTCAACCTTCGTGAAACCTGAAATGATTACCCCAATCAGAGAGTTTAGCTCGTCGACAGTGCCATAAGCCTCAATCCGTACCGAATTTTTGTCAACACGTTTCCCGCCAAATAGGGAAGTAGTACCGTTATCTCCAGATTTTGTATAAATCCGCATGAGGAAAATTATATACTTTGTCGTAAAAATTGTATAATGCAGCCAGGCAACAAATGACATCAACTTAACAAGGAGGTGATTGAATGTTTCCACAGGGTGTTCAATATAATCCCGGGCAAGGACAACCAACGGGCAATTACAGTCAAAGTATTCCTTGGGGAGGTCATCCGATGATGTGGTGGGCAGACAATAACTCCGGCGCACTTTGGCTTTTTGGTTTACTTTGGATCGTCACATGGATTCTTTTTGCCGCAGTCTTGCTTGCTCTTTTCAGATGGCTTTGGAAGAAGGGAGATAAAGCCGGCAAATAGCTACATTCCATACGTTTTTAATCGCGACTTTCTATAAATTTACTTAGCTAGGTATTTTTTCATCCTCAATCCGCTCGAAAGATCTTCCCCAGTTGACAAACCCTCCCCAGTAGGGTAGGATATATTGTGTATATGCAAAAGGCCGTAAAGGCAAATGCCCTGAGAAGATTAAAGTCGGCACGTGGTCATTTGGATCATGTTATTTCAATGATTGATGCCGAAAAATATTGTATTGACATTCTTCAACAATCATTGGCTGTCCAATCTGCCCTTCGGGCTGTTGACAATATTGTCCTAAAGGGTCATCTTGAAGAACACGTTGCTCATGCAATGCACGGTAAAAACAAGCAAAGATCAATTCAGGAAGTCGTTGACGTTTTCGAAAAAGCGCGGAAATAATCCTCCTTCGCGCAACGCTTCGGAGGGCAATAGGAGGTGATAATGATGTTTGCACAGGCACTGCAGCAGTATGGCGGGCAACAACAGCAAGGACCAGGCTCCTGGAGCGGTGGCAGCCCTTGGGCTGGTCATCCAATGATGTGGTGGGCAGGTAGCAACCCCAATGCTTTTTGGTTGTTTGGATTGTTGTGGCTTGTCACCTGGATTTTGGTCATCGTCGTTTTAGTTGCTTTAGTGCGTTGGCTATGGAAGAAGGGGGATAAAGTCCGCTAAAAAGTCTTCCTTCGCTAAAGCTATGGAGGGTTGAGGAGGTGAGAAGATGAAAGAACAGGCTTTTGCTAATGCTTTTGCGGTTATAACTGCCGTAGTTTATGTAATTTGTGCTTTTTGGGTAATTGTAGCCAGGAACAGCCTCATGGCTCTTTTTGGTAGCTGGGCACACGGTATTGATTGGAAAAGTTTGCCCTATGCGCCGCTGACTGCCGGCAATCTAATTTTTGGTTTTGTGACTGCAGTTGTTGCCGCCTGGGTAGCGGGCTGGTTATTTGTTTGGCTTTACAACCGATTCGCCAAGGGATAAGTGGCCATTAATCATCATGTCGGTCAAAATTGTCTCAAAAGTTATAGCGTTTTCTGTCGCCTTTGCTTTTGTTGAGGCGGCGGTAGTCGTTTATCTGCGCCATCTTCTCGGCTCAACCCAACCTGATGTTACCAAAGAGGAAGTCCTGTTTCTAGTTCCGGGTATTAGTTTTTTGGAACCGCAGACTGCACTCAAGATTATTGCTAACACTGCCCTATTAAACATTGAGAGGGTAAGGGAAGCGTTTACTCTGGTTATGTTGGCAACAGTTGCTAGCCTTGCTGGTCATCGGTTAAAGGAAAAGATTGCTTATTTCTTTTTGGTATTTGGGCTTTGGGATATTTTTTATTACTTATTTTTGAGATTGACTATTGGTTGGCCAAAAAATCTTTTTGATCTTGATATTTTCTTTCTATTCCCTACTCCATGGGTTGGGCCAGTGATTGTTCCGATTGCAATATCGACAATTTTGATTATCGGATCGCTCGCGTATCTTTCAAGAAGAATCAAACATGAATAAATACACTTGCCCCATGCATCCTGAGGTAATTTCCGATATGCCTGGACGTTGTCCGAAATGTGGCATGGAATTGGTAAGGATGCCGGATGCCGGAAGTCAGAAATCGGATGAACGCGCAGAACATAAACAAGAAACTCATGTCATGAAGCCGATACCGGAGATGTCATTCTGGGAGAAGTTGAAGATGGGTTTGACAATGACAATGGGGATGGAGCATACGGGTTTGGCTGGTAGAGAAATGGCAAAATTGATGGAAGAAGATATTCGTAATAAGTTTTTCTTCGCTTTCATACTGTCTATCCCAATAATTGCTTACTCCCCATTGGGTGAGAAAATTTTAAAAATTGTCCTACCCACTCCACTCCCCGTGTCATGGATTTTGTTTGTTTTAACTACTCCCGTTTTTTTCTATTCCGGTTGGATTTTTCTTTATTCAAGCTATAAGGCACTTATTGCGAAAACACTCAATATGGCTGTCCTTATCGCAGTTGGAATCACTGCTGCCTACTTTTTTAGTGTCCTTTTAACTATTATCGGTAGTCAAGATTCCTACTACGAAGCAGCAACGCTGTTAATCACCTTTGTGCTCTTTGGCCACTGGATGGAAATGAAGTCGCGCCGAGGCACCACTGATGCCCTTCAGGCTCTATTTAATCTTGTGCCTCCACAAGCAAGAGTTTTAAGAAATGGTAAAGAGTTACAGATTCCAACAGCGCAAGTTAAAGTCGGCGACATTGTCATCTTGAAACCCGGAGACAAAATAGCAGTCGATGGGGTGATTATTGAAGGAGAAACCGCAATCGACGAGTCCTTGGTCACTGGCGAATCTCTTCCCGTTGCCAAGAAAAAGGGAGATAGTGTAATTGGCGGTTCGATCAATCAATCAGGATCCGTGAAATTTAGAGCTACTAAAGTCGGCCAGGATACTGCGCTTGCCCAAATTGTAAAAATGGTCGAAATCGCCCAAAGTTCCAAAGCTCCGGGTCAAAAAATAGCAGATAGATTTGCGCAATACTTAGTAATTGTCGCAGTGGGAGGCGGACTTTTGGCATTTGGCACATGGTATTTGGTCTTAGGTGCGCCGATTATAATCGCCCTAACCTTTGCCATTTCGACGACGGTTATTGCTTGTCCTGATGCTTTGGGGCTGGCGACACCCACTGCTGTTGCCGTTGGAACGGGTCTTGGCGCCAAACATAATATTCTTATTAAAGATGCCCCAACTCTAGAGCAGGTTTCCAAAGTTCAGGCTGTTGTTTTGGATAAAACGGGTACCCTTACCGAGGGCAAACCAAAGATCACTGACATCGTTTTCGCCCCCGGTTTTTCCCAGAATGAGGTCATGCGACTTGATGCAGCAGTTGAGGCAAGATCATCTCATCCTTTAAGTCGCGCTGTCCTTGAGGAAGTCCAAAGAAGAAAAATTAAGTATCCGAAAACAGTCCAAAAGTTTACCTCAATTGCCGGTCACGGTGTCGAGGCACAAGTTGAAGGAAAACATATTTTAGTCGGTACTATCAAGCTCATGACAGATCGAAATGTCAACATTACCAACCTAAAAAAAGATGTTGACCGCTTAGTTTCTGAAGGTAAAACAATCATGTTGCTTGCCGTCAACGGTAAACTCGCCGGAGTTGCCGCCGCCGCCGATCCGCTCAAACCGACTGCCAAAAAAGCAGTCGAGCGCATGCAAAGTTTAGGTCTTGAAGTTGCAATGATTACCGGAGACAACCAAAAAACGGCAGAAACAATTGGAAAGCCGCTTGGCATTAAAAGGATTTTTGCGGAGGTTTTGCCGGAAGACAAAGCCAAATACGTCAAAAAGCTTCAACAAGAAGGCAAATTTGTTGCTATGGTGGGGGATGGTGTCAACGATGCCCCTGCTTTGGCGCAGGCGGATATCGGCATTGCCATAGGTGCCGGGACTGATGTCGCTATTGAAACCGCAAAAGTTGTTCTGATGAAATCGGACCCTGCAGATGTTTTAAGGGCAATCAGGCTCTCAAAGGCAACCGTCACAAAGATGAAACAAAATCTTTTCTGGGCCTCAATTTATAACTTGTTGGCAATTCCGATAGCCGCCGGAATCCTCTACCCAAAATTTGGTATATCTCTTCGGCCCGAAATCTCAGCGCTCTTAATGAGTATTTCATCAATCATTGTGGCCACCAATGCCGT
>CAZBJS010000015.1:9244-11243 GCA_964492295.1 uncultured Gammaproteobacteria bacterium | reverse complement strand
CGATCAACAGCACCATATGACCTCTGGAAATTTGGATGACTTTATGGTAATATCAAGCCCCTAAAATTACTAACATGCTTAAAATAGTTATTCCGGAAAACATGTTCACCACTGTAGAACATCTCAAAAGAGCTGGTCGTAAGATCAAATTTGCTTCAGGTGGAAGGAGAGGGTTCATAAAAGATACAAGGGATAGTGTTATGTTGGCCCGCTCTATGGATATTCCACTAAAAGTGGCTGACGGCAACGACATTGGTCTATGCGGAAGTGACTGTGTTGAAGAGAGAGAGTTAGAGCTAGGCATTAAGCCGGAAGTCTTGAGTGAATATATTTATGGTAGAAAGAAATTCGATGGCCCCCAGCCCACCCTCGATTTGATAGTTCCCCAGGATGACCAGATAACAAGAACCCGAGATATTAAACCAGGCACAATGATTCTCACTGAGCATCCTATCCTTGTTAGGTTGTACCTTGAACAAAATGGCTTGAGAGTTGCCACCTTAGGAAGAGAAGAACAGGCTCCCAAAAATCCGGGGGAGTTTCGCAATTGGTGCAGGGAGAAAGGGTGTATAGGAATCGAAATAGTTCATGGAAGAATCGCCGAAAGTGTTTGGAACGGAGAAGGTTACGGGATCGGAGTTAATGAGAGTGGAAGTACACTCATAGAAAATAGCCTGAGAGTTCTGGATACGCTCAGAAAAATTGAAGTCCAGTTAATTGCTGATTATGATGCCTTAATGGATGAAGAAAAAGGTTCGGAAATTGAAAGTTTGTACCGGGCCTTAGATAGGGCAATTCCTCCAATTAACAGAGAATCGGAATCCACCCTTCATTTCTTGAGAGAAAGAGAAATATAAGTCTTATTGAAATAAAAAAAACATGCTCCACATGGCTAAAAAATTTATTTTAACCAGAGATGGATTGGTTCAGATCAAGAGTGAGTATGATGAGCTGACCAAAGTCAAAAGGCCTAAAATTGCCCAAAGAATTCAGAGAGCCCGCGAATTCGGTGATCTTTCCGAAAATTCCGAATACGATGCCGCCAAGGAAGAACAATCACTTCTGGAAGCCCGGATCTCTCAACTTGAAGAAGTTCTCTCAAAAGCCGAAATTATCAAACCAGCACAAAAGTCCGATTTCGTTATAATTGGCTCAACTGTGGTTGTCGAAGTTGACGGCCAAAGGGATGAATTTACTATTGTCGGAACCATAGAAGCAGATCCTGCCAAAAAGAAAATTTCCAATGAGTCACCAGTGGGTTCAGCCATTTTAGGGGTAAAGGTCGGTGAAGTTACTGAAGTAGTCACTCCCATAGTCAGGGCGAAATACAAAATATTAGAAATAAAGTAGAATGATGTCCTCCCTTAAGATATTCAGGGTAGACGGTAAGGTAGTTAAAAAACTCACAAAAAATGAGAGAAAAATTCTACCTCTTCTAATAAGCGCTGCCAAGAAAATTGATAAGGTTTTTAAGTTACAAGAAAATGATCGAAATAAAGGTGCAAATTTTTATCCTCAAGATGCAACAAGAGAAAATATAGAACAGGCTGCAAAAGATGACCCCAAAATCCTTTCACCCTTCACTGTAGTAAAAAGAGACTCCACAGGTAAGTTAAAAGCCATTGATTACCACATAGAATACTCGAAGAGGCTTACACCAGTATCGCAGTATTTAAAAGATGCAGCAAAAATTTGTCAGAATAAAAGTTTCAAGAATTATTTAGAGAGTTTATCATCTTCTTTAGTGACTGGTGCTTACCAACAAGCTGACGTCGCTTGGCTTTCAGTTAAGAATTCTAATATCGATGTAATTATTGGTCCTCACGAAAGGTATCTTGACAAGCTATTTTTTATTAAAAGAGCTTACCAGGCGTGTGTTGGAGTTGTCGACCATGATAAAACTAAAAATGCCAAATTTATTAGAGATATTCTATACACAACAACAGGACCCCGGCCTCATAGAATTAGTCCCCCGTCAATTGTCGACATGCAGGTACAA
>CAZBJS010000015.1:0-9144 GCA_964492295.1 uncultured Gammaproteobacteria bacterium | reverse complement strand
GATCAAAAAGAGCTGGAAGCAACCATAATCGCCGTGATTTGCTGGAGCTTTTCCGAGTGGGTGAATTTTAAAAAAAATCATGTCAGGGAAGATTATCTTAAGGGTGATGCGCTCACCTTCAATTTTTTAAGAGCCCATGATGCTCTTCAAGAGAAGGAGGGAATATCTTGGCCAAATTTTGCAAAAATGTTTTTTGAGATGGAAAATCTTGCTGCTATTTTTACTCGTTTTCTTGAAGAGGGAACATACATCCAAGCCCAAGAATTTTTAAATAAGTATTTAACGCTTGAGCCCTTTAAGGCTTTTGACAGACGATTGTCTTCAATTAAACCTCTCTGAATTGGCTTTTTTCACAAAGAAAATGTAAAATTAGCTTTCATTCATAACCCAGAATGTTAGGCGCTGAACGTATTTTAAGTCATCGAGTAAATATCGAACGAGAACGAAGGAACTCAGACGTTCCGTTTCAGGCGACTAAACAAGAACTTAGCCGTCATGAAGCCCCGATTCAACCTTTTGTTTTGCATCCCGAAGTTGAAGGTAGCCTTGATAGAAACCAGCGAGAGGCCCTAAACCTTCTAGTGAGCGCTGCGACAAGAATCGCCGATCTTTATGTGTTGCAAGAAAATAATTGGGTAAGGTTTTATCCAGCAAGACTCAAGAGGAATGAACTTGATAGGGAAGCTCTGGAAAATCAAGATTTAACTTCTCCTTACACTATTGTTGAGCGAGACAAGGAAGGCAAGCTCGTTGCCCGTCATGCACATGAAGTTTTTGCGCCAATGATTAAAGAGAAGGAAGTCGCTAGACGTTTGAGGAAAGCAGCAGACTGGGTAGGTCGAGGAGAGCACCGTGATCACCAACTGCAAGCATATTTGCGAGCTAAAGCTCATGCTCTAGAAACCAAAGATACGACTGAAGCCGACAGAAGACTTAAGTTAGCCGAAAGCTTTTGGCTTGAAAGAGAAGATGAACCGATAATTGATTTGGTTCTTGGACTTTACGATACTTATACCGACAAATTCAAAATAAAATATTCTTGGCAAGCTTGGGTTGGGGTTCTTGATGAGCAATTAACGAAAGACAGCCAATGGTTTATGGATACTTTTCTTTCATGGTGGAGTCAAGAAACAGGTAAAGAAGCGCCAAGAGTCAAGATGCGAGTTGACCACACAGTTATTATGACAGGGCAGGCTGGCCGATACAGATGGGTGGGAAATAGTCTTCCTTGTCAACCAAAGTGGAGAGAAGAAATGGGATCAAAATTTACGATTTTTGAACCGCAGTTTGAAGAGAAATTCCGTTATCGAAAGCTTCCTGTTTTTAGAAATTTTATCGACCCCGAAAAAATTTTCGGAATTACGGATCATTGGATCAGATTAACGGATTTAAGAAAATACCAAGCGCATGAAATTGGTCATTCATTAATTCCTGGTAGGGAACACAAAACTAGATTACAAGAAACTAATTCTTGGATTAGAGAACTCAATTGTGAACTTATGGCCCTGCACGGTTATAGGGAGAGTTTTAAGCAAATAAGAAGTGCCAGTTTGAGGGAGAGCGAAGTAGCGATGGCTATGACACTGGCCCAAAGCTATCTCGATTACGAAGATAGAGACAAAAAAGAAGACTACCATATAGCCTCAACTGTCCTTGTTACTTATCTTCTTGAGAAAGGCTCAATTCGTCTGGAAGAAGGTAGATTTACTTGGAGCGATACCCCGGAAGTTTTTGAGGATATAGGTGATATGCTTTCCGATGTTCAAACCGTATTGATTGAAGGCAAAGCTAAAGACGCCAGAAGGTTAAAGGATATGTACTATAAGCCAGAAATATACAAACAGCTACTTGTCGGAGGAACATATCCCCAGTACACACAAGACTCAACTTTATCGAAATAATATAAATTGCCAAATTTACGTTCTTTTCGTATACTCTAGGCAATGGAGCCGATTGAGAACCTCAGAAAAATCCGCCTTGCCAAACTTGCCAAACTTCAAAAGTTAAAGATTAATCCGTATCCTGCAAAAAGCGAGAAAAAACATTCTATTGCCCAATGTCTTAAATCGCAGGGGAAAAATGTCCAAACCGCCGGACGGATCTTTGGCTTAAGGAGCCACGGTGGTTCAACTTTTGGCGATCTAGTTGACAATACCGCCAAAATCCAACTCTTCTTTTCCAAAGATAAACTGTCAACCGTGAACCGTGAACTGTTAACCTTACTCGACATTGGAGATTTCATTGAGGTTTCCGGAAAAGTCGGAAAAACCAAAGCCGGCGAAATAACTATTTTTGTTTCCGATTTGAAACTTTTGACAAAGTCTGTGAGACCTCTTCCTTCAACCTGGTATGGACTTAAGGATATCGAAGAAAGGTATCGCAAGCGACATCTCGATCTGCTCCTGAACCCCCAAGTAAGAAAGACGTTTGAACTGCGATCAAAGATTATTCAGGCTCATCGGGAATTTTTACTGAATCGAGGTTACATCGAGGTTGAAACACCGGTTCTGCAGACTCTTTATGGGGGAGGATTGGCAAGACCCTTCAAGACTTACCATAACGCTTTGGGAATTCCCCTTTACATGAGAATTTCAACAGAACTTTATTTGAAAAGATTGATTGTTGGCGGTTTTGAAAAGGTTTTTGAAATCGCCAGGATTTTTAGAAACGAGGGGATCGACAGGAATCATAACCCTGAGTTCACCATGTTGGAGACAATGACCGCCTATGCCGACTACAAGGACAGTATGGAGTTAGTAGAGACAATGACATACTATGTAGTCAAAAAAGTCTCCGGATCAACAAGAGTTAACTATGGGAAGCACAAGATCGATTTTGCTAACCCCTGGAAAAGGTTAACAATGCTCCAAGCTGTTAAAGAGACAACCGGCGTTGACTTTGAAAAAATTAAGTCGGACACGATGGCCAAAAAACAGGCATCAAAACTTAAAGTGGAGCTTAAACCTTATCAGAATACTTGGGGACAGATTTTGGCGGCGATTTTTGAATCACGAGCAGAAGAACAGCTGATCCAGCCAACGATAATATACGATTTTCCGACAGAGACTTCACCTCTTGCCAAGCGCGCCAAAGACTCGCGATTCGTCGAGAGATTTGAGCACTTTATCGCCGGCATGGAAGCCTCTAATAACTACAGTGAGTTAAACGACCCAATCGAGATGGCCCAAAGATTCAAAGATGAACGCAAAAAAGAAAGGTTAGGTGAGGAAGAGGCGCATCAGACAGATGTTGATTTTATCGAAGCTTTGGAGTATGGTATGCCGCCAACTTCGGGTATTGGTCCTTCAATTGACCGATTGGTAATGATTTTGGCCAATTCTCAATCAATTAAAGAAGTTATTTTGTTCCCAACATTAAGACCGGTTGGTCAGAAGAAACAAAAGAGTTGATTTTCAGATGACAAGAGAGGGTGCTTTAAAAATTTTGGATGAATTGAAAAACTCCCCAAATATGAAAAAACACGCTCTGGCAGTGGGTTGCACGATGACCGCGCTTTATGAGTATTTCAAAAGTAAGGGACAAAATCCTGAAATTGAAAAAACTGATTGGGAGATTATTGGTTTACTTCACGATGCTGATTATGAGTTGACCAATAAATCCCTGGAGGCTCATACAGAAGAGACAACTAAAAAACTAAAAGAGGAAAAAGTTGATCAGCTAGTCATTGATGCCATCCGCGGCCACTGCGACAAAGCTCCAAGAGACTCGTTGGTTTCAAAAGCTGTCTATGCCGCAGACGAATTGTCCGGTCTTATCGTTGCCTGCGCTTTAGTTCAACCCGATAAAAAGCTAAAGTCGGTAAGTGTCCAGTCGGTTCTTAAAAAATTTAAAGACAAGTCATTTGCTGCCGGTGCGAATCGAGATCAGATTAAGACATGTGAGAAAGAACTCGATATAAAATTAGAGGATTTTACAAATATTGTTTTGATGACGATGCAGAATCACGCGGAAGAGTTAGGTCTTTAGTATGATGATACGAATCATCATAGTGGATTTGTCTTTTTAAGATGAAAAGGGAAGTTTTGAGGAAAATTTTGAAAGTCTTTTTAACCTTGCAGTGGGCCAAAGAGTTGCCCAGGCAGGGATTTATCGCCCTTGGTTTCAAACGAAATGAGGCCGATTCAGTCGCTGCCCATTCTTGGACAACGGCGATGCTCACTTACTTTTTGGCAAGTGAGATGAAAAAGAATGGTCAAAAAGTTGATGTTGACAAAGCAGTCAAAATGGCCCTTTTTCATGATATGGCCGAAACCATTGTTGGCGACGTCGGAACTTTTGTCAAAAGTATGGCCAAAGGCGCTTTTGCAGGCATTGAGGCAGAAGGCCTAAAGTGGTTAGTTTCCGATCTGCCATCAAAAAATGAGATTATTCAACTTGTCGAGGAATACATGAGGCGAAAAACTCTGGAGGCAAGACTAGTTAAGGTGGCGGACAATCTTGATGCGCTTGCCCAGGCAAAGAGTGTACCGGCGGCACAAAACGCATTAAAATATTTTAAAGAGGTTTACCACATTACAAAAATTCCGTTTCACAAAGAAGCTGTTGAAATGATTTTGAAAGACGAAGTCGAGCCGGAACGCTCGTGGCAAAAGAAGTAATCATGCTTGATATTAAATTCATCCGTAAAAATCCGAAATTAGTTGCCGAAAAGGCCAAACAAAAGGGCTTTGACGTCGATGTCGATAAACTTTTAAAAGTTGACGAGGTAAGAAGAAAGTTAATCGAGGAAGTAGATGGTCTTCGCGCCAAAAGAAAAGAAATCGCCCAAAAGCGCGGTCAAAAGGAAGGAACAAAGCTAAAGGGGGAGCTTCGCCAAAAAGAAAATGAACTCGAAGGCGTCAACGAGGAGTTTTACGGGTTGATCCGCCAAGTTCCTAATCTTCCCAAAGATGATGTACCGACAGGACACGATGAAAATGACAATGTCGTCATCCGAAAAGTCGGTAAAGTGCCAAAGTTTTCCTTTAAACCCAAAGATCATTTGGAGTTGGGATTAGGTTTAGATTTAATTGACATTGAAAGGGCCGTTAAAATTTCCGGTCCTCGTTTTGCATTCCTTAAAAATGAGCTTGTCAAGCTCGAATTTGCCATCATAGGTTTTGTCGTAGATGAAATCAAGCAAGAGGGATTTATACCAGTTATCCCGCCAGCAATTGTTAACCAGAAAGCCATTGAAGGTCTCGGCTATCCGGAGTACCAAACAGGAGAAGGCTACCGCCTTGATGACCAATATCTGGTGGGTACCGCCGAACATTCACTTGTGCCGATGCACATGGACGAAGTCTTTGATAAAAAAGATCTTCCAAGAAGATACGTAGCTTTTTCACCATCATACCGTCGCGAAGCCGGTTCTTACGGGAAAGATACAAAAGGGATTTTCAGAGTTCACCAATTCGACAAGGTCGAGATGGTTTCATTTGTTTTACCCAGTGACGAAGATAGAGAGCATGATTACCTACTGTCGCTGCAGGAGAAAGTCGTTAAATCTTTAAGTCTTCCATATCGGGTAGTTAATGTTTGTACCAGCGAACTCGGCTTTCCAACAGCGCAAAAATTTGATTTAGAAATTTGGCTTCCCAGCCAAGGAAAATATCGCGAAACTCACTCTGCATCAACTACAGGATCTTTTCAATCTCGAAGGCTAAATATTAAATATAAAGACGTACAGGGAGAGCCCTCGTACGTGGCGATTTTGAATGCAACGGCTTTTGCCATAGGTAGAACAATTATTGCCATTATGGAAAATTTCCAGCAAAAAGACGGTTCAATTTTAATTCCCAAAGCGCTCCAAAAATATACTGGATTTGCCAAAATCCCCGCATAAGAGTTCTGTTTGACAAAAGATTTTTCACACCATAATCTAAAATTAGGAAAAGCCTCCGGACTGCTCATGGAGGCTTTTCCTTGGTCAGAATCTTCCATCTGAGATATAACAGCAGGTCGCCCTTCGAGTTCGCTCAGGGCGCTTCTCTGATGTTTAATCCCCAATTCGAGTTAGACACGAGGTTTACCCTAAGATATAATTAGCTTCTTATGAAGTATGATCTGCCCGAAGAGGAGCCGACGCTTAAAAAACGCAATCGCGCCAGACGCCTTTCCCCCAAAAAACATAAAATTGCTCATGAGTCGGGAAGATCTCTGAAAAATCTTTATCGGGTGATAATCACCAGGACCAAATTAAAAAGTTAAGGCGAAAATGTTCGGAATTTTAAGTAAATTTTTAGATTCAAACGAAAAACAAATTAAAAAGCTTGAGTCGCTTGTCGAGGCAGTTGGTACTTTTGAAAAAAAGATTCAAAAACTGACTGATGAGAAATTACGTGCCAAAACTACCGAATTCAAACTTCGCTATGGACGAGGAGATAGCCTTGATGATTTATTGCCAGAAACGTACGCCCTGGTCCGTGAGGCAGCCAGACGAACCATCGGCCAGAGACACTTTGATGTGCAGATCATGGCCGGTATTGTCCTTCATCAGGGTAAAATTGCCGAACAAAAAACCGGCGAGGGCAAAACCTTAACTGCTTCACTCCCTTTATATTTGAACTCTTTAACCGGCCATTGTGTCCATTTGGCAACTGTCAATGACTATCTTGCGCGAATCGGTCTCGGCTGGATGGGCCCGATTTATCATGCTTTGGGAGTCAGCGCTGGTTGTATTATGCAGGAAGCTGCCTTTATTTACGATCCTAAATTCGAGGATAAGTCTGCGAGTGACTGGCGGCTTAAGCATCTAAGACCAGTTGATAAAAAAGAAGCTTACAAGGCCGACATCATTTATGGAACAAACAATGAATTTGGCTTTGATTATTTGCGAGACAACATGGTTTGGGACCTTTCCGCCATGGCTCAGCGCGGACACTATTTTGCGATTGTTGACGAAGCTGACTCGATTTTGATTGATGAGGCACGAACGCCGCTTATTATTTCGTCGCCGGCTGCTCAGGCGACCGAGAAATATTATCAGTTTGCCAAATTGGTCGGGGAGTTATCTGCCGACACAGACTATGTCATTGATGAAAAATTAAAGACTGCCAATCTCACCGAACATGGTATAGCTAAAGTCGAAAAAAAATTAGGTGTAGCTAATCTTTATGAGAAGGATTTTGGGACGATCCATCATATTCAACAGGGGCTTCGGGCCAAGACGCTTTTTCAAAAAGATCGTGATTATGTGGTCAAAGATGGGCAGATTATTATTGTTGACGAGTTCACAGGCAGGTTAATGCTTGGCAGACGCTGGTCAGAGGGCCTTCACCAGGCAATTGAGGCCAAAGAAGGAGTCAAGATTGAGCAGGAATCGCAAACTTTGGCCACTATCTCTTTCCAAAATTATTTTCGCATGTACGAAAAACTTGCCGGTATGACCGGAACGGCCGCCACCGAGGCAGAGGAATTCCACAAAATTTACAAACTTGAAGTGATAGTTGTCCCCACTAATGAGCCGATGGTAAGACGTGACAATTCCGATGTTGTCTACAAGACCGCCAAGGTTAAATTTACGGCTGTGGCCAATGACGTGGCCCAGCGGAACGAAAAGGGCCAGCCTGTTTTAATCGGAACTACCTCCATTGAAAAAAATGAACTGCTCTCTGCGCTTCTCAAAAGAAAGGGTATCGCCCATCAAGTCCTCAATGCTAAGAACCATCAGAGAGAAGCAGAGATTATTGCGCAAGCCGGGGAAAAAGGTTCTATAACACTAGCCACTAACATTGCCGGCCGTGGCGTCGACATAATTCTTGGCGGAACGCCGCCCACGGACAAGCTGGGAAGGCCGCAAGTCAAAGGCCGTGAGTATGAAAAATGGAAAAAAGATCATCAAGAAGTTGTTTCTCTTGGTGGTCTTCACGTTATTGGTACCGAGAGGCATGAGGCCAGAAGAATCGACAATCAGTTAAGAGGTCGTTCTGGAAGACAAGGAGATCCCGGATCCAGTCGTTTTTACGTTTCCCTGGAAGATGACATTATGAGACTATTTGGTGGCGAGCAGATTGCCAAAATAATGACTGCTTTTAAACTTCCCGAGGATACGCCGATTGAACACGGGATGGTTTCAAAGGCTATCGAGAACGCCCAGGTAAAAGTCGAAACCCACAATTTCGACATCAGAAAGCATTTAGTGGAATATGACGACGTTGCCAACCGCCAAAGAGAGATCATCTACGGAATGCGCCGCGAGATTCTGGAGGCTTCAAAAGAGCCCGAGGCGGCAAAAAAACTGACAGAAGATATCAAGAGTAAGGTTCATCAAGAACTTGAGAATTTAGTTTTAGCAAACACATCCGAGGAAACGAAAACTGACACTGAAAAAATCGTTAAAGAATTCTCAACAATTATTCCCTTTGATGAGCCCTCCCAAAAAAAATTAGCTGGCGATTGCCAAAAAATTGACAATTCCCAAGGATTAATAAAGTTCCTCAAAGACCTGGTTGACAAGATCTATGAGGGTCGCGAGTCCCAACTTGGAGAGGCGGTCGCACGCGATATTGAAAAATTCGTTGCTCTTTCGGTTATTGACACCTTATGGATTGAACATTTGGACAGTCTTGATGACCTGCGTGAAGGAATCGGTTTGAGGGCGGCAGGCCAGCGCGATCCGCTGGTGGAATATAAACAGGAAGCTTTTAATCTTTTCGAGAAACTCCTTGGCTCCATTGATTATGAAATAGTTCATCGAATCTTCAAAGTTCAGGTAAGAGCTGAACCTACAATCGAGCAAATTGAAGAGAGAGGAGTTGAAGTCCACCCCCAAGCCCGCCCGCCATCGACTGACGCCGAAGGCGTTGTCGGGCGGGCGAAACTTACCGCAAGTGATGATCAGCAACCAACAGTTTCTCAGCAACAACCCCCGGGTGAAGCTGAGTCTCCACCGAGACAACACCCCGAGGGTGGGATAGAGCCGGCCGATTTCGAAAAGGATCCAATGGAAATGACTGATGAAGACTTGGAGGCGGAAATCGCAAGGTTGGAGAAGCTACAGCAATCAGAAGGTACAAGTCTACAGTCAGTTTTTGCAGATAATCAATCATCTTCCAACCTTGCCCCTCGAAGCTCTGCATTGCAGAGCGAAGTGGGGCCATCGACTGTCAACAAAATTGGCCGCAACGATCCTTGCCCTTGCGG
>CAZBJS010000014.1:4191-11399 GCA_964492295.1 uncultured Gammaproteobacteria bacterium | reverse complement strand
TATAATATCACAAGTATGCTCAAGATTTTGGACTTTTGGGCTGAGTGGTGCGGACCGTGCAAATTTATGGAACCCTTAATGGAGGAGCTCGAAAAAGAGCTTGCCGGCCGTGTCAAAATCGAGAAAATCAATGTTGATGAAAATCAGGAATTGGCAGCCAAGTACCAGGTGATGTCAATCCCCACCTACGTGATTCTCAAAGATGATCAAGAACAAGAGCGCATTATCGGCGCTACTCAAAAGGAGAACTTCTTAAAGGCTATCTCCAAATATGAATGATGCCACTCCTTTGGTAGTTGCCAATCTCAAGGCCAACAAAACTTGGGATGAGATGTCCGATTGGCTTGATCAGATCAGTCCATTTGCCGAGAAATTTTCAGGTACAGTTGTTGTCTGTCCAACTTCGGCTTTTATCGCAGCCGCCCACCAAAAACTCCAAACAGAAAACTCCAAACTCAAATTAGGTAGCCAAGACATTTCCAAATTTGAGCATGGTGCTTACACCGGTGAGCTTGCTGCCAGCCAAATTGCCGACATTTGTCAATATGCGATCATTGGCCACTCTGAAAGAAAAAAATTTTTTGGGGAAACCCCAGATGACGTTTTGGCAAAACTCAAACTGGCTTTAGATGCAAAAGTAAAACCCATTTTATGTCTTGCTAATATTGAAGAGCTTGATTACTATCTTTCAAAAAGTCCCTTTTTACAAGAAGCATCCAGCCAGATATGTTTTGTTTACGAGCCGCCCTCTGCCATCAGCGCCCAAGGTGAATACAAACCAGACGACCCAGAAGTAGCTGCCAAAATCGCCGGTAGCATTAAAAGCAAAATCAGCCCGGAAGCAGTCGTTATTTACGGGGGAAGTATTAACAGTAATAATGCAGCAGGCTTCTTTTCGAAAGAGAGTATCAAAGGCGGTCTCGTCGGTCAGGCTAGCCTTGACCCATCCCACTTTGTTAGAATTCTAGAATCCATCTCTCGATAATGCGCAACCTAGACCGGCCTTCCAGGAAAAAGCCGATTATTAAAATTTTGGTCTTTGCTTTTTTTCTCCTTTTTCTCCTCGTGGGGGCCATTAAATTATTCAACTTGGAAGAGCTCTTTTTTCGGGGGCCATCGACGGTTGTCGATTTAATCACCGATAGCGGTTTAGAGAATGATCGGGATAGAATAAACGTTCTGCTTCTGGGAATAGGAGGGGCGGGCCATGAAGGCCCGAACCTTTCCGACACGATAATCTTTGCCTCGATCGACAAAAACGGCAAAGATGTGGCCTTAGTTTCAATCCCTCGTGATCTGTGGTCACCCCTGACTTCTGCCAAAATTAACTCCGTCTATGCCTTCGGGGAAGAAAAAAATGGAGAAGGCCTGCAAGAGATCAAAAAAGCAGCCAGTCACCTTTTTGATGTTCCAATCCATTACGCCATAAGGATTGATTTTGACGGTTTTGTCAAGGCAGTTAATTTGGTTGATGGGGTAGATGTCGAGGTCGAAACGGCCTTTGATGACTCCAGATATCCTATTGCCGGCCGCGAGGATGATCTCTGTGGCCTGACAATTGAGACTGTTGAGATGGATGGGGTTTCACAGCAGGTAGTCAAGGATGCTACAGGATCAGCTACCCCTTTGTCAGAAATCAATGACCAAAATGACCCATTTGTCTGTCGCTATGAAACAATTTCTTTCAACCAAGGATTGGTTCATATGGACGGTAAAACTGCTCTCAAGTTTGTTCGCTCACGACATGGAACTAATAATCAAGGTTCTGATTTTGCCCGCAGCGCCCGTCAACAAAAGGTTATTTTAGCCTTTCGGCAAAAAGTTTTATCTGCCGAAACTCTTTTGAATCCAAAGACTGCCCTTGACCTTGCCAGAACTTTCGGAGAGTCCATAGATACAGACATTACCGATGAAGAAGTTCCGTATTTTGCAAAACTGGCCCAAAAAATAGATCCCGGCAAAATTAGAAGGGTTGTTCTTGATTCAGGAAGAGACGAAAGTGTCTTGGCGATAGGTGATCCGCAATTTCACGGTGGTCAATTTGTCCTGGTTCCTAAAAGCAACAGCTGGAGGGATTTGGCAGAGTACATTCAGGGAGAAATTTTCAAACTTGAGGAAAGATAACTTATTTTTTACTTCGCGAATACTGTGGATTCTTAATCCACGGATGAAGCGAAGAGAAAAACATACTTTTGAGCCTGAAAGGCGAATACCGAGGACTTTAGTCCTCGGAAGTTTATTCGGGGCGGAAACTCAAAATAAGCTTTAAGGTTCCCACAACGAAAAGAAGCGCTCCACCTATAAATAAGAGGTAAGTCAACTCTGTAGAACCCGCGTTTGGAAGAGCACCGCTTGTTCCACCTTTGCTTGCCGAATCAGTCGCGGTCTGGGCAAGGACAGTTCCTGCTGCGACAAGCCAGAGTGAAGCTGAAGAAGTGATTCCAACCAGACGAGCAAATTTTAACATCTCTCATTTAAGAGTAATCGTAAAGCTTGCTCATTGTCAAGGCTTTGTCGGCTTTGCAGGCTTAGTAGCTTTTGACCTTGAAAGAACTTTTTTGCTCAGTCTTGATTTGATTCTGGCCGCTTTGTTCTTGTGGATCACATTTGTTTTGGCAGCCCGATCAGCTCTCCTGTAAACTAGCTTCAAAGCCCCCCTTGTTGGGTTTTTGCCAAAAGCCAAAATTGCCTCTTTGAGGGCCTTTTTAATTCGCAGGTTAAAAATTGTTTTGTGCTTGTCTGCTCTTGTCTTTTTGATTGCTTGTTTTGTGACAGGCATAGCCTTAAAATTTCTAAGTACTCTAATTCCTAATTCACTAAACTTTCAGTGATCCGCTAATTTTAGGTCAATTAGGTCAATTAGGTCAATTACTCATGTTTTATATACTTAGAAATGGCGCCGATTTTTTTAAGAAAAAACAAGTAAATATCCTTTCGGCTGCTTTTGTTATCGCCACTTCCGTTGCCATCTCCAGAATTCTGGGTCTTGTCCGATACCGTCTTTTGGCCTCTTACTTCGGCGATGATATTAAGTTATTAGACAGTTTTATTGCAGCCTCCATTCTTCCAGAGGCGATTTTTGAAGTTTTAATTTTCGGGACAATTGCCCTCGCCTTTATTCCGGTTTTTTCCCAGTATTTGTCCCGCGACAAACTCGAAAAGGCCTGGAATTTGTCCTCGACAATGATCAGTTGGGCGATTGTTATCTTTATTGTATTTACCATAGTAGTTATAGCCGCCGCCGATCTTCTTGCCCCAATTATTGCTCCGGGAGTAATCGCCAAAGATCCCCTGAGTCAGCCTCTGATCGCCAGGCTCCTGCGAATCATGATTTTTGCCCAGCTCTTTTTTGTCATCTCAATTTTTTTGACCGGAATCCTACAGTCTTTCCAGCGTTTTTTAATCCCGGCTTTAGCCTCAATTTTTTACAACGTCGGCATTATCACCTCGATAGTATTTTTGGCACCGGTTTTTGGGATATACGCGCCGGCAATCGGGATGATTTTGGGAGCGCTTCTTCATCTTATTATCCAATTGCCTCTGGCATTTTCCTTAGGTTTTAAATTTAAGTTTAATCTTGACTTCAAAAACAAAGATTTTAGGGAGACAATTTCGCTGATGTGGCCAAGGTCAATTGCCTTGGGGTTCACGCGCATTTCTGACATCATCAACATTGCCCTTGCATCTACCGCTGTGGTTGGGTCAATCGTTGCTTTCAACTTTGCCCAGGTTCTGCAGCTTGTGCCAATTTCCCTTTTTGCCGGCAGTCTTGCCCAGGCTGCCCTGCCTTCTCTTTCAATTGAATTCAACGCCAAAAGAAAAGAACAATTTAAAAAGGTCTTTGTCGAGTCGTTTCACCAAATCCTTTTTTTGATTTTGCCGGCAGCCGCAATTCTGGCAATTTTGAGGATTCCGGCGGTCCGGCTTGTTTTCGGCGCTCGTGAATTTCCCTGGGAAACAACGGTTTTGACAGGAAGAGTGCTGATTGCTTTTTCCGCAGGCATCGCCGCCCAAGCAGCAAGTCTTCTTTTAACAAGAGGATTCTATGCAATCCGCGATAGTATCACGCCGGTGAAAGTTAACATCGCAAGCGTCGTTGTCAACATTACCTTGAGTCTTGTGTTCTTTCTAGTTTTCAAGCTTTCGATAATTTATTTGGCTGTGGCCTATTCCACTGCCAATATTTTGAATGTGCTCCTGCTTTTGTATTTGCTGGACAGAAAAGTGGTTTTTGACAAAAAGGCACTTCTAATTCCTGTTATCAAAATGGGCTTCATCAGCCTTTTGACTGCAGTTTCCCTCTATATCCCCATGAAACTTCTTGATCAGCTTGTGTTTGACACAACCAGAACCATTGGCCTGCTTCTTTTAACCGGTGTCGCCACTTTCGTTGGGCTTCTGGTTTACGCCAGCCTCTCATTGCTTTTGAAGGTCGAGCAGCTTTTTATCTTTGTCCATTTTGCCAGACGGATTCTTTTTATGCCGACTAAACTGGTCAGCCCGGCTCCTACATCTATCGATGCCCAACAGCCGAATCCCTAATGGAAATCAGAAATTTTGCAATAATTGCCCATATTGATCATGGCAAATCGACTCTGGCTGACAGGATCATGGAAATCTGCGGCGCAGTCGGCAAGGACCACCCCCAGCAGCTTTTAGATAGTCTCGAACTGGAACGTGAACACGGCATTACCATCAAATTGAAGGCCATAAGATTAGTCTACAGACTACAGTCTACAGACTACAGTCAAAAAGAAGCAGTAGTCAGTAGTCAGAAAGCTGTAGACGGTTCAGAATATATTCTGAACCTCATCGATACCCCCGGCCACGTTGATTTTTCTTACGAAGTTTCCAGATCATTAGCCTCGGTTGAAGGGGCAGTCTTAGTTGTCGATGCTACCCAAGGAGTTCAGGCCCAGACCCTTGCCAACTTTAACCTTGCCCTTGGTGCCAAGCTAACCTTGATCCCCGTCATCAATAAAATAGACTCACCTCAGGCAGAATTTAAAAAAACTACCGAAGAATTGGTAAATCTTGGTTTTTCTCGGGAAGAAATTATTAAGGTTTCCGCCAAAACCGGCGAAGGCGTCGAAGATCTAATTAAGGAGATAATCACGCGCATTCCTGAACCTAAACGATTAACGATAAACGATAAACTTGCCTTGCCGGCCGGCAGGCTATCAGCACTGATATTCGATTCGTCACTTGACCCATACAAAGGGGTTGTTGCTACTGTTCGCCTATTTGGTGGCCAAGTTAGCGTGGGCGACAAGATCCGTTTTATCGCCACAGCCGCGCAAGCAGAAGTTTTACAAATTGGCTATCTTACCCCGAAACCAACCTATGTCGACAAACTAAAAGAAGGGGAAGTCGGCTTTATCGTCACCAACCTTAAGGACTCATCCAAAGTCAAAGTCGGAGACACGATTTCTCTTTCCAGCATCCCCAACCCCAACCCTTTACCTGGTTATCAGGAAGCCAAACCGGTTGTTTTTCTTTCTTTTTTCCCAACCGACCCTCACGATCTTCCGAAGCTAAAAATCGGTCTCGAAAAGCTTAAACTTAATGACTCATCACTGAGCTTTGCGAGTGAAACCTCAACTAGTCTTGGTCAAGGTTTTCGATTGGGTTTCTTGGGCCTACTTCACGCTCAAATTACCCAAGAGCGTCTGGAGCGAGAATACGATCTGGACATCATCGTTGCCTCCCCTTCCGTCAACTTCGAAATCGACGGTCGAGTTATCAATAAACCTTCAGATTTCGATCCAACCGCAAAATCCGTCCGCGAGCCATACGCGCTTGTTACAATTTTTGCCCCGCAAAAATATTACGGAGCAATATCGCAGCTGATTTATGAAAAGCGGGGAGAGCAAACAAATTTGGAAAACGTCGGCGCTTCCCAAAAAATTGAGGCAAAAATTCCCCTTTTGGAAATCTTAATTGGTTTTTACGACCAGCTCAAAACTGTTACCTCCGGTTATGCCTCATTCGATTTTGAAGTTTCAGAATATCGTGACGCGAATTTAGTAAAACTCGACATTTTGGTCAATCATCAGTTTGTTGAGGGCCTTGCCCAAATCGTGCCAAGAGAGCGCGCGGAAGAAATCGGAAGACGCTTGGTTGAAAAATTAAAAGAGGCAATTCCCCGCCAGCAAATTCCTGTTCCGATCCAAGCTGCGATCGGCCTGCCCGCCAGTGCCTACGGCGCCAGGCGTTGGCAGGCGGGGTCAAAGATCATCGCCCGCGAAACGGTTCCGGCTTTCAGAAAAGACGTTACTCAAAAACTCTACGGCGGTGACGTCACCCGCAAGATGAAGCTTTTAGAGAAGCAAAAAAAGGGCAAGAAACGTATGAGAAGATTCGGGAAAGTTGACATACCTCAAGAAGCGTTTCTGGCAATTCTGAAAATCTAATTTGCTTTTTGCCCAAAAACTGCTTAAATATACGAAATGGCACAAGAAAGGCAATCAGAAACCTCATTATCAATAGTCAAAAACAAAGACGGGAACTTAGTGTTTGAAGGAACTAGAATGTTCATTTCTTTAATTGTTGGCAGAGCAAAAGTAATTGGGGACTTTGACGAGGCGAAAAAAGAATTTGTCGATGGCTACCCGTGGTTAACTGCAAGCCATTTCGATGCTGCGATGAATTATTACCATGAACATCAAGAAGAAGTTGATAGGGCAATAGAAAGAAATAATAAAATGGGAGCTTTATTAGATAGGTATGCTGATTCTGTAACAAGAGTAGTTGATACTGACGATATAGAAAAAGATCCTGAATATCAACTTTTTAGATCCGCTTGATCCCTTTTGGCTCTTCCGGCTCCTTTGTCTCTTTTGTAACCAAATTAAAAGGGCTTGACCCCGTTAGAAGTATAGTGATAAACGACTCACTAATTTCGAATATAATCCGACGAACGATAAGTAAGGTAGAAATCTAAGACCAAACAACGGGGTTGACATCTTTTAGCACTCGTGGTACATTGTCTGCTAATGCCGCACCAGTTTGGTGCGGCATAACGGCGAGCTGCCCCTCGCCAATCGGAAATTAATTACAATCCAAATTTGGATCTGGCTCTGCCAGTTCAAATTTGTCCATAAAGGGAAAGGGAATATTAAGGGAAAACCGCAAGGAACGCCCTTAAAGTTACAAGGATGGATTTATCTGAAAGGCAACGAAATCTTCTGCGCGCAGTAATTGAAAAA
>CAZBJS010000014.1:2712-4091 GCA_964492295.1 uncultured Gammaproteobacteria bacterium | reverse complement strand
AAGGATGGATTTATCTGAAAGGCAACGAAATCTTCTGCGCGCAGTAATTGAAAAATACATCGAGACCGCCGAACCGGTCGGTTCGGAAACTATTGAAAAAGAATCCGGCCTTGGCGTCTCGCCGGCAACCATCAGAAACGAAATGGTTAGGCTGACCGCCGCCGGGTATCTGCGCCAACCCCACACTTCCGCAGGCCGGGTACCAACCTCGACAGGCATGAAATTTTACGTTGACCAGCTGATGGAGGAGAAAGCACTTTCTCTAAAAGATGAGGTGGCCATTAAAGAGGAACTCGGTGAGGGAAAAGATCGTTTCGACAGACTTCTAAAGCACACCTCGCGGGTTTTGGCTGATCAAACTCATGCTTTGGCCATTGCTACCGACGAAGAAGGCGACATTTATGCTTCAGGAATGGCCAACATTCTTGATATGCCTGAATTTTATGATATCGACATTACCAAAACGGTTCTCTCGATGATTGACCGCTTCGAAATTTTAAGCCAAATTTTTGGCCAGTTTTCTCCCGAGGATCAAATCAAAATTCTTTTTGGAGATGAACTAGGAATGCAGTATCTTGAACCTTGTGGTTTTGTGATAACCAAATACCATCTCCCCAATCACCAAGGTATTTTGGGGGTGGTTGGCCCCTCAAGGCTCAATTATTCAGTAGTTATTCCGACAGTCAGATATTTTTCTCAACTGCTTTCTGAAATCTCAGGAGGATGAATATGACCCGATCCGAAAAAACTAAAGTTAAGAAGCACGAGAAGGCACAGGATCTTGAAGACCAACTCAAAAGGGCATTGGCAGATTACCGCAACCTTGAAAGGAGGGTTGAGGAGGAAAGGAAGCTTTTGACTCAGCTTTCCTCGGTAATTCTCGTAGAGAAGCTTTTGCCCATTCTGGATAATTTAGAAAATGCCCAAGCTCATCTGAAAGATGAGGGTCTTGAAATGGTCATTAAACAGTTTAGGAGCGTTTTGGCGACAGAAGGGGTTGAGGAAATCGAAGCCCAAGGAGCCCAATTCGACCCTCATTTACACGAAGCTGTGGAAGTTGTTGAAGGTCCTGACGAAGGAAGGGTTGTGAAGGTCCAAACAAAGGGTTATAAAATAAATGATAAGGTCATTCGCCCTGCCAAAGTGGTGGTTTCTCGAAAAAAGGTTGATCGAGAACTTGCCGCCAAAGGCGAGCCTCGCTCAGATGATGAGCAGGACGAAAAGGCCGAAAAAACTCAGGAATTTGGAGACTATGCGTGATTAGGCCACTAGGTTCTCAGGCTGTTGGGTCTTTAGGAATGAAATTACCTGATAGCCCAATTGCCCAAAAGCCTAAAAGCCTTGCGACTGAAAGGAGCAAAAAAGATGTCGAAAATTAT
>CAZBJS010000014.1:0-2612 GCA_964492295.1 uncultured Gammaproteobacteria bacterium | reverse complement strand
ATTGGTATTGATTTAGGAACAACAAACTCTGCTGTTGCTGTGGTTGAGGCAGGCAAGCCTAAGGTTATCCACTCGAGCGAGGGCCGCAACGTCATTCCTTCGGTTGTTGACCCAACCAAGCATATTGTCGGTGACGTTGCCAAGCGTCAGATGATTGTTAACCCCAAAATCACTGTCTTCTCGATTAAAAGATTGATGGGCAGAAAGTTCAAAGATCCCGAGGTTCAAAGGGACATCAAATGGCTTCCCTACGACATTAAAGAAGGTCGCGATGGCATGGCGACTGTTAATGTCGAAGGTAAAGATTACACTCCTCAGGAAATTTCGGCAATGATTCTTGGCAAAATTAAGGCCGATGCCGAAAGCTATTTGGGTGAAAAGGTCGAGCGGGCAGTAATTACAGTCCCGGCATATTTTGATGATTCCCAAAGGCAGGCAACCAAACAGGCAGGTGAAATTGCCGGATTCGCCGTTGAGCGCATCATCAATGAGCCGACGGCCGCCGCCCTGGCCTATGGGCTTGATAAGTCTCATGCGCACACAATTGCCGTTTACGATCTCGGTGGTGGAACTTTTGATATTTCGATTTTGGAGCTTGGCGAGGGAGTTTTTGAAGTCAAGGCTACCAATGGTGATACTCATTTGGGTGGCGACGATTTTGACTCCAAGGTTGTTGAGTTTTTGGCTGAGGAGTTTAAGAAAGATTCCGGCGTCGATGTATCGCGCGACCGGGCTGCCCTCCAGCGACTTCGCGATGCCGCCGAAAAGGCCAAGATTGAGCTTTCGACCACCTCAGAAGCCGAGATTTCGATCCCATATCTTACTGCTGACCAAACTGGCCCTAAACATCTGCAGCTTAAGCTTTCCAGGGCAAAGCTTGAGGCCTTGGTCGGCGATTTAGTCGAGAAAACTTTTAAACCTGTTGCCGATTGTCTAAAAGATGCCAAAATCGATACCCAAAAAGTTGACGAGGTTATTTTGGTTGGCGGCATGACCAGAATGCCGCAGGTACACAGAAAAGTCAAAGAATTTTTCGGCAAAGAACCCCACAAAGGTCTCAACCCAGATGAAGTTGTCGCCATCGGTGCTGCCATTCAAGGTGCCGTTTTGGGCGGCGAGATGAAGGAGATGGTTCTTCTTGATGTTACTCCCTTGACTTTAGGTATTGAAACATTAGGTGCAGTTTCGACATCATTGATTGCCAGAAATACGACTATTCCAACTTCCAAAACAGAAATATTCTCTACCGCTTCCGATAATCAGATCTCGGTTGAGATCAATGTTCTGCAGGGTGAGAGGCCAATGGCCGCGGATAATAAATCGCTCGGCCGTTTCATTTTGGATGGTATTCCACCGGCGCCTCGAGGAGTACCTCAGGTTGAGGTGACTTTCGACTTGGATGCCAACGGCATTTTAAGTGTTAAAGCTAAAGACAAGGCCACCGGCAAAGAACAATCAATCAAAATAACCGGCTCAACTGGCTTAACTCCTGACGAGATTGACCGGATGACCAAAGAAGCCGAGGAACACGCCAAGGAAGACGAAGCCAAGAAAGAGGAGATCGAAGTAAGAAACAGAGCAGATTCTTTAGTATATCAGGCCGAACGTGCCCTTAAGGATGCCGGCGACAAAGTTCCCCAAAACGTCAAAAGCGAAGTTGAAGAAAAAGTAAAAGCTCTTAAAGAAGTCGCTCCTGCCGGCCCAATTGATGAAGTTAAGACAAAAACCGAAGAATTATCATCAGTGCTTTCCAAAATAGGCGAGTCTATGTACAAGGGGCAAGAAGGAACACAAGAAACAGAGAGTCCAGACGGCAAGACAGAAGAAGCCAAGGGTGAAGAGCCAAAAGCACAAGGCGATACAGGTGAGGTCCAGGAAGGTGAAGTAGTTAAGGAGTAAAATGGATTTATGGCAAATAAGCACGATTATTACGAAATCCTCGGTGTTTCCAAAAATTCTTCAGCCGATCAGCTAAAGCGGGCTTATCGTAATCTCGCGCGCAAGCACCATCCGGATGTAGACAAATCCCCCGATGCCGAAACAAAATTTAAGGAAATAAACGAGGCTTATCAGGTTCTTTCCGATCCTCAAAAAAAGGCAGCCTATGATCAGTTTGGCCATGCGGCGTTTACGCCGGGAGGCGCCGGATTCCAACAAGGCTCTCCCTTTGGTCAAGGAGGGTTCCGTACCTACACATGGTCATCCGGCGATAGTGGTTTTGACTTCGGCGATTTTGCCGACCCCTTTGATATCTTTGAGGCATTTTTCGGTGGTCAGTCTCCGTTTGGCCGGCAAGCTCGACTCCCCCGCTACATAATTAATCTGGATTTTACTGAAGCTGTTCACGGCACCCAAAAAGAGGTAGAAATCGAGGGCAAGCGTCAAAAGATAAAAATTCCGGCAGGAGTGGATGATGGCAGCGAAATTCGCTTTTCAAATTACATCATTGTTTGCCAGGTTTCGCGCGACTCCAAATTTGTAAGAAGGGGATATGATATTGTCACCGAACATGAAATTTCGTTTGCCAAGGCTGCATTGGGAAGCGTCGAGCAAATTGAAACGATAGATGGACTTATTAAAATCAGAATTCCCGCAGGCACTCAACCCGGAAC
>CAZBJS010000013.1:0-12853 GCA_964492295.1 uncultured Gammaproteobacteria bacterium | reverse complement strand
ATGTGCTCGGGAACCGATTCGGCAACTTCTTCTGCCGCTTCTTTGACTGTGTCTACCCCTGACTCAATCTTCTGGGCAATTTCTGCCTTTTCTTTTTGAACTTCTTTCTCAACTTCCTCCAAGCCTTCCTTTAGCTTATCCAAAACTTTCGAGCCTTCTCCTATTAGCTTATCTTTTATCTTCTGGCCTTTTTCGTTTGTAAAAAGATAAGTGGCGGCAGCGCCAATTATGACACCGGCAACAAAAGCAGTTAGACTATTGTCCTTTTGGTCGCTCATGTTTTTGTCCCTTCTTCAGAAGATGAATAAGGCCGGCCCCTGTTGTTAAGGCCGTAAATAAGCTTCCAGCGCGCTGGATTGGTTTTTTAATCTCCCCAACCAATTCGTCGGTATCGTTAAAAAGCCGATTCATTCGAAGAAGAGCTCTACGGAAGTCTCGAAGTGCAAAAAATGCTTGGAACCCAAGCACAACCAGAGCGATCGCCAAGACAATAATTATGGCCAAAAGAACAATTTGAGTTAAATCCATGGCAAGCTAAACTTGCCAACCTCGTCAGACTGCTCCGTGAGCCGTGTATGGGCAATACCCGAAGGCGAACGGTAAAGTCCTACGGGGTGGGCAGCATTGAACGCTTAATGTCTAAAGTCTAACGACTAACGCAAAAAAATACAAGAATCTTAACTAGCGAGTTAATCTAACAACTCTGGTCACTCTGGTTTTGGGAGAAAGGCGCTTGGAAGCAATTATTTCGATAACGTTTTTACCTTCCAAAAGAGCTACTTGACGAGAAAAATTACCTTCAGGGTCAACCGGCACCAATTCTCCCCCAATTGCAACATTTGAATCTTTCTCGACCTTTCCTGAAACAACTACCACCGGGACACCGGTGGTTAAATCATCAGAGGGAGTTGCCACCTCCAATTTAGGCGCAGAAAGTATCGAAGAATACTGGATCGTCAAATAACCAATAAAAATAACCCCCATTAAAATTAAAGCTAGATTGATTAGTTTATTGGGAGTTAACATCAGTCTTTTGCCTTCCAAGATTAATTTCTTTTGAGGGTACTTGGACTCATCGTATTCTCGCCGGTGAAGAGCAAGGACATGATCGGTCGAGAGTCCTAAATACTGGGCATAACTTTTGATGAAACCTTTAACAAAAGTCGGCTCCGGCAAACTTGGCCAGTTGCCGCCTTCAATTGCTTCAAGGTTTTCTTTTTTAAGGTGAAGGTCGGCGGCAGCGGTCGCAAGAGAAATTCTTTTGGACTTTCGAGCTTCTCTGAGGAGCTCACCCGAAGTTTTCATAGCCTTTTACGAAGAAGGTTGGGATTGCACCTGCGCAAAATACTCGTCAGCATTTTTGTAAAGAACATCCCGTGGCTTGGATCCTTCTCCTGGACCGACAATACCAGCCATTTCCATCTGATCAATAAGCCTGGCCGCCCTTGCATATCCAACGTGGAGCCGGCGCTGCAGAAGTGAAGCTGAAGCGCGATCATATTGACAGATTGTGCGTACAGCTTCCTCAAAGAGCTCATCGGTCTCGCCTTCTACTCCTTTGGCAACTCTGCCAAGGGGCATTTGGGTAACTTCCTCGGTGTATTCTGACGCAAAACCAGACCTTTTGAGAAAGGTGATCAGGTTTCTAATATCGGCTGGGGAGGCAAAGACTCCCTGAATACGGACCGGCTTTTGAGCATCTGGAGGAAGATAAAGCATGTCGCCGCGGCCCAAAAGCTTTTCGGCACCAGGCTGGTCAAGGATGACTCTTGAGTCAACCATTGATGAAACATTGAAGGCAATCCGACAAGAAATATTAGCCTTAATGGTCCCGGTAATTACATCAACCGAAGGCCGCTGAGTAGCAATCACCAAATGAATTCCGGTTGCCCTGGCCATCGCTGCCAAACGATGAATAGAGTCTTCGACCTCACGCGGCGCATATTCCATAAGGATATACAACTCATCGAGAATAATAACTATATAGGGAAGGACTTGGAATCCGGAAAACTCATTATACGAGGCAATATTGTTAACTTGGGCTTCGTGGAAGAGCCTATAGCGTCTTTCCATCTCTTTTTCTGCCCAGCGCAGAGATGAAAGAATTTTATCGGGTTCAATAATCACCGGCGTCAAAAGATGCGGCACATCATTGTAGTCCGTCAACTCAACTCGTTTGGGATCAGCAATAATAAATTTCACCTCCTGAGGACTTGCCCGAAAAAGAATAGTGGCAATGATCGCATTTAAAAGCACCGATTTACCAGAACCAGTTGTTCCCGCAATCAAAACGTGGGGCATTTTATTGATATCGGCAACCGCAATGTTTCCCGAAACGTCAAGGCCCAAACCAACGGCAGTTTTAGACTTGTTTGAATGGAGAATCTCGCTTGAAAGCACGCTTTTTAAATTAACGATTTCTGGCGAGATGTTGGGTATTTCCACGCCGACTAGAGATTTCCCCGGAATTGGGGCCTCGATTCGGACATTACCCGTTGTAGTTGCCAGAGCCAAGGCTAAATCATTTTGCAAGGCCAATATTTTAGAGAGTTTGGTTCCGACCGGAATTTGTAGGGCATATTGGGTAACGGTCGGTCCAGGATTAACCTCAATAACTTTGGCAACAATGCCAAAAGCCTCTAGGGTTTTTTCAATAATTTGGGCGTTGTGCTTGGGATTACCACGGTTGGCAGCAGCGCCTTTGGCATCAGAAAGTAAAGAAAGAGGAGGATATTGCCAGATTTTTCCGTCGCTTGGGGGGTTGGCGATAACTCCTGTTGGTAACTCGGAAGGTTCAATTGTCTGCAGGTGGCCAGGTTTTTGCAATGTACCTTCCGGTCTGGTTTGTATTCTGGGTCTTGATCTTGCAAACAACAGCTGACTCAATTTCTTAAAGAACGTTGCCGCAATTGAGTAGATTTTGGCAAAAATTGCTAAAGCCTGGTCGAAACTGGCATTGGTGGCTACCGTTAAGGAAACTAAAAAGGCAAACAAAAGTACAAGAAAGGCGCCAATTGGAGTAACTAATGATTTAAAAACAGACCAAAGCGAAACACCCACAATACCTGCCAACTTTTCGGAAAGCACCGCCAAAAGTCCCGAAAATGAAAGGAGGGCCCCAACCGCTCCAAGAACCACATTGATTTTTGTAAATCGGGATTTGAGAGCAAATAAAAGTAGACTAAAAATTACACCAAAAAATGGCAAGAAAATCACCCCAACGCCAAATACCCTGTAAAAGCTATCCTTCAGCGAAAGCAACAAGCCTGCCTTTGAAAAGAAAGATAGTAAAAGAAGCAGCGAAAAAGTCAGGATAGCCGCTGCCAGAATCGTCTTGATGGTTTTCTTTTCAAGATTAAAGGGAGTGTTAAGCCGTTTTCTGCGTCTTGCCATAGCCTTTAAATTTTACCTTAAATTGCTAAAAATTGCTATAGGTCCTTAGACTGGACATTGCTGCTACCACTTCGGGATGTAGTCCGTAAGATTTTGTGCATTGATAACGACTTTGGTAGCCTTACCTTCTACTTTGAGTTTGGCGATCTTGCGGCAAATGCCATTGATCGTTCGGTCAAGCGTCCTCATACCCGCATCGAAGCCTAGAGGCCTGACAATCTGATCCCAAATTCCTTCATCAATCACCAGATCAGCCGGTGACAACCCTGAGGCCAAGGTTGCCTTTTTCAAAAGGTAATTTTTGCCAATGATAATTTTTTGCTGGTCGGTATAGGTGGGCATTTCCAGAATTTCCAGTCTATCCAGGACTGCTGTGGCAATCTTGGAAGTGTTGTTGGCTGTGGCGACAAATAAAACTTCAGAAAGGTCAAACGGATAGTCAAGGTAGTGGTCCAAAAATTTGCTGTTTTGTTCCGGGTCTAAAATCTCAACCAGGACTCCCATGATGTCACTCCTGGCTTCGTCGGTGATCCGGTCAATTTCATCGAGTAAAATAACCGGGTTTTTGGTACCAACCCTTCTTAAGACCTTCATAAGCTGGCCAGGTTCGGCATCAGGGTAGGCTCTGGATCGACCTCTCAATTGGAGAGCGTCACCCATTCCACCCATTGGAATGCGGCCGAACTGACGGCCAAGTGCCTCGGCGACGGAATAAGCCATGGTCGTTTTGCCGGTACCAACAAGGCCAAGGAGTAAAAGCGAGGGCGCTTTGGCAGCTTTAACCTCATCCGCGGGTTGCTTCCGACTTGTTTCTTTTTTTAAGTTTAATACGGCAATATATTCCAAGATTCGCTCTTTGATGTTTTCGAGACCATAGTGATTTTCATCCAAAATTTTTTGGGCATTTTCCAATGAAACGATATCTTCGCTTGTCCTATACCAAGGAACTAAAACGACCCAATCTAAATACCGGGCGACACTCTCGTATTCTTGGGAATAACCCTGATGGCTGGCAAGTCTGACCAACCTCTCGATCATTGAGGCTGATTTTTGCAGAAGTTCTTGAGGGATTTTGGCCGTTTTAAGTTTTTCCTCGAGGAGTTTGATATCCTCAAAATGGGCAGTGGAAGAATTCATTCAACCTCAATTAAACCAGAAAAGTCCTTGCCCTTCAAAATAAACTCAAAGTTTTCAATTTTTTCGGCAACTTGCGCCAACTGGGCCGCCTGGGGAAGCAGAAAATCTTGAAACTCTTCGCTTATCATATCTTTTTTTTCATTTTGAAAGCTAATAAACAGTGAGATCGGCTTGGCAGTTGGTGCTTTAAAAATAAATGCTTGAGAGGCTGGCGACCTTTGAGCTTCAATCAATTTTTGGGATGCCTCATAGGAAGAACCCATGAAGACCCAGTTGCCTATTTGAAAAAAAGTGAATGTCTGGGGCTCTTGATCTTGTACTTCGCGAAGTTTTAGCAGGTGAAAATCAATATCTTCGCCTGATTCAACCTTATACGGAAATTCCTCGCCCTCAATACGGATATTTTTGAGCCCTTCAAAATCCGCAGTTTCCGACTTAAAAATAATTGCAAAATCCGCTCTTTCTCCGAGGAAAACTAAATATTGCCCTTCCTCTTTTAAGTTCTCATCGAGCCATTTATGGAATTCAGGCGGAAGGTGAAATTTCACTTTCAAAAATTCCCCAAAAGAAGGAGCAAAAATGGCCAAGTTGGTTGACTTTGGCAGTTTGAACTCTTCCATGACAATCTCTTTCAAAAACGATGTGTGCAGGGAACCGTTGAATTTAATTTTTCCGGAAGAGAAATCAAGGTTGGCTTTAATCGGAGTCAACATCGCCAGTTTTGCTGATGAAGTGGCATCAAGTTCAAATTCTACGCCTTCCTTGATGCTTTGAGGAAGCCCTAATTGCTCTAAAGCTTTGGAAAGTGGGGCCTGGTCGTTCTTGGCAACTTCAAAATTTAGCTTGAATCGATTTTCCAAAATATCGAGAGTAACAACCGTAGGACTTCTAAAGGGGGCCCCAACTGCTAAGAAAAGCAAAAAAAAGAGAATTATGCCTAAAAAGATTAAAGTGACGGGTGTTAGGGACGAAAGCTTGATCTTGAGGAATTTGATTGAAGGGCGGCTTGTGGACAAGCTCATTCTAATATCTTCTTGGTGATTTGCCACCACGCCGCGTCTCAAACCGCTCGAATCGTCTCTTGGTAAAGTCCGATCTCGTCCTTTGCCCCGCACTGGCAGAGTCAGCCTTGGAAGCTAACGCAAGGTTAACTCTGCCCTGATCGTCAACCTCGACTACTCTAACCTTAATTCGCTCTCCAATCTTCAAAAAGTCCTCGATCCTTTGGCCTCTATTCAAGGGCATCTGAGAAGCATGAACGAGGCCTTCCTTGCCAGGTAATATCTCCACCATCGCCCCAAAAGGAAAAACTCTTTTGACGGGACCTTCGTACTCCTCACCCACCTTAGCCTCTTTAACGATTCCCTCTATCCACTCAGCCGCCTTTTTGCAAGCCTGCGGATCCTTGCCGCTGATTGTCACATTGCCTTCGTCCTTGATATCGATGGCAACACCTGTTTCGGCAATGATCCTGTTGACCACTCGACCACCAGAACCAATGACATCACCGATTTTGGCAGGATCAATTTTTACCAGAATCACAGTCGGGGCGTACTTGGAGATTTTCTCGCGGGCTGCCGGAATCGTTGCAAGGATCTTCTTGATAATTTCCAGTCTTGCCGCCTTTGCCGCTCGAAGCGCCTCCTTTGCGATATCCAGACCAATACCATTGAGTTTGATATCCAACTGAATGGCCGTAACACCGTTTTTGGTTCCGGCAATTTTGAAATCCATATCACCTTGGGCATCTTCTTGATAGGCAATATCGACTATGGTGACAAATTTCGACTTATCCTTTTTGTCGGTAATTAATCCGATCGAAATTCCGGCAACAGGTTCCCTGATAGGCACCCCTGCATCCATCAAGGCCAACGTGGAGCCACTTGCGGAAGCCATTGAAGTTGAACCAGCAGACGAAAGAACCTCGGAAACAACCCTTATAGTGTAGGGGAACTCATCCTGCGAAGGCAGAACCGGAGCAAGAGCCTTTTCGGCCAAAGATCCATGACCGATTTCTCTTCTTGAAGGAGCTCCCAAACGTTTGACCTCCCCGACAGAAAAGGGAGGAAAATTATAGTGGTGCATGTATCTTTTTGTCCCTTCCCTGATCATCCCATCGATCAATTGTTCCAAAGCAGGCGAGCCTAGAGTCACTATCGAAAGAACTTGAGTTTCTCCGCGTTGAAAAAGTCCAGAACCGTGGGTTCTTGGCAGGATTCCAACCTTAGTCGTAATCGGCCTCATCTCATCTGGAGCACGGCCGTCAAGCCGTCGTTTCTTTTCAAGAACTTGGGTTCTCAAAAAATCGGCAACTGCCTCATCTAAAAGATCTGAGAGGTGTTTGGCGGTAATCTCGCCTTTTTCCTCAGGCAAAAATTTTTCTTCGAGCCTAGCAAGCGTATCTTCAAACCAATTCTCATCTTGAGCAACCTGAGGATTTTCTAAATCTTTGATTAGGAAGGTTTCGATGAATTGTTTAATCTCCTTGACCTGATTTTGTGCCACTGCCTCGTTTTGATAATCCTGCTTCGCCTGCCCCGCTTCTTTGGTGAATTCCTCGATCAGTGCTATAACTTCCCTTCCGTTTTCAATGCCATACCCAACAGCCCCTAAAACGGATTCCTCATCTACCTCCTGACCAGTTGCTTCAATCATTACGACCTCATCGGAAGTTGAGACCAAAATAAGATCTAATGTCGAAAAAGTCTTTTCTTCCTCAATAGGATTTAAGGAATAGCTCCCATTTTGACGACCTATCCTTAGTCCGGAAATGGGACCGTTCCAGGGAATATCTGAAATTGAAAGGGCTGCCGAGGTAGCAATCAATGCAACGATATCAGGGTCATTCTCTTGGTCAACCGAGAGAACAGTTATGATAACCTGAACTTCGGCTTGATAATCTTTCGGGAAAAGTGGCCTGATTGAGCGATCTATAAGTCTGGCAGTGAGAATTGCCTCCTCTGATGGCCTACCTTCGCGTTTGATAAAGCGAGATGTGGAAATTTTGCCTCCTGCATATAGTCTTTCCTCATAATCAACGGCTAAGGGGAAGAAGTCAACATCCGATGGAGCCGGCTGGGAAACAACTGTAGAGAGGACTACCGTTTCACCGTAAGTCGCCAATACCGACCCTTGAGCCTGACCGGCCAATTCGCCGGTCTCGAGAATAAGCTTCTTACCGGCAAGATTTAATTCTTTACGAACAGTTTTTTGCATTAATTTTGGGGATAACTTTGGAGACTGAGGAGAGTTAGAAATCGGATAGCGAGAATCAATTTTTGATTATATTCAAGTCGGATTTGATTCTAACTAGTCAACTTCCAACAACTCCAAACCTTCCAAGGCTATACCAATATCTTTACTCATTATATTCTCAAAGTCTCAAAATAGCAAGGAAAGGACTGAAAGTTCATTATTTTGGCAACGCTAATTTTGAAATAATATCCTCATATCTGTCGGGAGCTTTTCGCATTAGATAGTGAAGTAATCTTCTTCTTTTATTGATCATCACAAGCAACCCTCGTCTTGAATGATTATCATGGCCATGGGATTTAAGGTGACCGGTAACATTTTCTATTCGCTGAGTCAATAAAGCAACCTGAACCTCAGGAGACCCTGTATCCCCATCATGAGTTTTGAATTTATCAATGACCTGCTTTTTGGAAATTGAGCTCATATCGAGTCATCAGTATAGAACCTTTCAATATTCTTTGTCAAAGGATTTGGCTCCCTTATAAATTTTAGGCGGTTTTAGCCAATCTTGCCGGGGAGTTTTTTCCTGTTCTACCTTTTCAATCGGGGTCATATCAACAAAGCCAGGAGCTGACTGCGAAATAGGCTCAGTATGAAAACTTTCGGGTGCGAAATCTTGTGGTTCTTGCGCATAAGTTGTATTTTCTGCAAAGCTTGCCCTTCCTGCACCAAACTTTACCAGCCAAGAGGCAATCTGAAATGCTTGGGACCTGGTTCTCGCCGGAGAAAAATTTCCAGTCGAATAAGAAAGGCCAGAATATAGATTGAAAGCGATGTCTTCATCTATAGGAAGAGCCAAGTCCTGGATAACTTGAGCGGTAATTTCACTCAGCCCAGAGGCCTCAGGGTTGTAAAAAGTAGCTTGAGCAAATTTCTGACTCATTTGATTCTTGTTGATAACAACCGTCCAAACTTTTGGACCCATAAGTTGTTCGTGAACATATTCTTTATCCATATCTTCCTGAGTACTAAATCCTAAGACGAAAATCAAATCTGGTTTTGGCGTGTTTTGTTCAAAAGAAATTTCTTCCCTGGAAATACCAGTACCCTCAGGCAATGGATGAACGATAATTTTTAGCCTGTCCCTATCCAAAAAATAACTGACTTTGTCAACATTTCTGACCGCATTCTCAATTACAATGGTTAGATTTTGCCTCTCATTGAGAGTGTCGATTTGATCTACACCATAAAGTTTCCTTGCATCATCTACAGTTGGTGGAGGGGCGATTATTGAAGAATTCTTATTTAACTTGCGACAAGAGAGATAAGCAGCCAAACCAGCCGCAAGGCCGTCAAAACCTGAAGATTGTGAGACGACAATTAGGATGTTTTCGGCCTTAGTTAATTTCTCGAGCGTCTTTTCTTTTGAGTCTTGATCCATGTTTAATTACTCGAGAGTAAATTTTTTGCACAAAAATTCTCAAGCGGAACCAAGTGATTCTATAATATCGCCAATTTCAAAGTCAAGATTTGGATCCATGCCGATACCACATTCCTGACCCTGAGAAACAAATTCGACATCTTTTTTAAATCTTTTCAAAGAAACAATTTTAGATTCGCCCTTTGAGGTCTCTTCACTTTTGAAAATAATCTTATCGTTGATTTTTAGTTTTCCCATTACAACCTGAGCTCCTATTATGTTTTTGCCTTCAACATTAAAGCTTGCTACTATTTTCGCCCGGCCAGTGATTTTTTGTTCCAGTTTGGCTTTTTCAAAACCGCCAGAAACCTCCTCCATTTCCGAAATGAGATTATAAATGACATTATAGCTTCTGATTACTACTCTCTCTCTTTGGGCGAAAGACCTAATTTGGTTCGAAACCTTCACACCAAAAGTGACGATTGGTGCTTGAGCAACTTTAGCAAAAGAAACATCGGCAGGAGTAATCTCACCAATTCCCGAGCTCACAATTAAAATATTCTCTGGAAGATTCTCCGAAATCGCCTCCAAGGAGCCTGCAACATCTGCCTTGAGAATGATTTTAAATTTGCCGCGGGCTTGTTCTGATTTGGCAATAATTTCGGAAAGGGTGGCTCCTTTTGTGGCTAATTTTGACTTGGTTATAATCGAGTCTGTAACGATACTGCCGACATCAAGAACCCCTTTAAAGCCTAAAACTTCAACCGGCTTGGCTGGCAGGGCAAGCTGGACCTTTTGGCCGCTTTCGTCAGCTAGTGCTCTAACTGTGATGGTTTCGTCATCCACAGTTATTTTCTGGCCTCGGGACAACTTTCCTTTTTTGACGATAAGAGTGGCAACCGGACCACGATTTTTGTCCAGAGACGACTCGATAACCACTGCTTCAAGTGGCTCATCGGAAAGAGAAGGTTGGGGGCTCATTTGCCAAAGTAGTTGGATAACTTCTAAAAGTTCGGGGATTCCGCGGCCAACGGGTGCGGCTACCTCGATCTGGGGCACATCCCCGCCGAATTCCTCTACCACAACTCCTTCTTTTTGAAGTTCTTTTTTTACCTTGGCGACATTAATGTTTGGTAAGTCCGTCTTGGTTATCGCCACAATAATCGGCTTTTGGGCCGCTTTAATGTGTCGAATGGCCTCCTGAGTTTGCGGTTTAACCCCTTCTGAGGCAGCAACGACTAAAATAACGACGTCGGCAACTTCTGCGCCGCGAGAGCGCATTTTCTCAAACGTTGCATGGCCGGGAGTATCAATGAAGGTAATCGGCTTGTCTTGAAAAACAATCTGGTAAGCGCCGATGTGTTGGGTGATGCCGCCGTGTTCTTTTGCGACGACATTGGTTTTGCGGATAGCATCAAGAAGGGTGGTTTTTCCGTGGTCGACGTGACCCATAAGGGTCACAACAGGCGGTCGAAAATTGGTCTTTTGAATCTGGCTCATGGTTATCGGTATTTAAAGACGCCAAGGCTTTCATTTAAGTAGTCTTGCCGTCATCAGATGATTGTTTGTCATCTTGATTTACTGCAACCGCTGGATCCGCTGATTTGGATTTTTCTGGTGCTGCTAACTTTTTTGGCTCTTCTGTCGCTGGAAGCTCCATCTTGGCTTGAGTTTTATCTGATTGATCCTGTTGGCCCTGGTCAGCCGCTTGAGATTGATCATCTGCTGACTGAACACTCTGCTTGGTGCCTTCTTTTTTTGCTTCTTTTTCTGCAGTACCTTTTTCTACCCCAAGTGCAATTTTAGCCTCTTTTTGGGCCTTTCTTTCTTTTTCCTCGACTTCTTTTGGCGTGCCGCTTTTTCCACGAATATCAATTTTATAACCGGTTAGTTTGGCAGCAAGTCTAACGTTTTGGCCATCTCTTCCAATAGCAAGGGAGAGCTGATCGTCAGGGGCGATGACCTTGGCGGTTTTTCCCTTGCCATCAACAGTTATTGCCAGGTCATTCGCGGGCGAGAGTGCGGCTTTAACAAATTCCGCCGGATCTTCCTGATAAGAAATCACGTCAATTTTTTCATCGCCAAGCTCATTCATCACAGCCTGAACTCTGACTCCTTTTTGGCCGACACAAGAACCAACGGGATCAACCCCCAGCTGATTTGAAAATACCGCGATTTTACTTCTTGAACCCGCCTCGCGGGCCACAGCTTTTGTCTCAACACTGCCATTGGTAATTTCCGGCACTTCTTGTTTAAAGAGATTGGCAAGCAAACCGTTGTCGCTTCTTGAAACGATAATTTCCTCCCCGCGCGCACCCTCTTTAATACCCACCACATAAAACTTTAGCCTCTGATTTAGGCGATACCCTTCATTTGCCTGCTCGGAAGGGGGCATAATACCTTCTGCTTTCCCAAGATTTACGGTTATCACTGGCCCGGAAATCCGCTGAATCACACCGGAAACTATGGTGCCAACTTTTGAGGAAAATTCGGAAAGAATGGCATTTTTTTCTTCCTCGCGAATCCGCTGCAGAATAACTTGTTTGGCAGTTTGCGCGGCAATCCTGCCAAAACCGGCAGGAGTCATGTCCTTTTTACCTTTTGCGAGCTTGACTTCTCCCGTGTTGGAGTCCAGATCCACATCGATACCTTCGGGATCACCGTAATCCTTGCGGTAAGCTGCCAAAATTGCATACTTGATGGCGTCGATGACAACCTCGGGTTCGATGCCCCGCTCCGAGCAAACTTGATTTAGTGCTGATGCAAATTCAGTTCGAGCCTGAATAGCCATGAAGGTCCTCCGGACTTTAGTCTTTAGTTAGTAGATTGATAGTCCGACAGTATAACTGCTGACTACCCAACTAACCAACTATCTAACTATTTATTAAAAAGGGCGGACTTTTGGTCCACCCTGGACTCTTACCTTAAATGTAGTGGAATTCTAACAAAATAGTTGGGGTGAGTCAAACGTCATAAGGATCTCTAAACGATTGTTTTTCTCCTTTATCTATCGATAAGATAAATAGAGACTTTGCTCCCCCGATGGGCTTGCTGATCCGAAGTTTTAACGAAGGACAGACGATTTTCGAATTTTAATCTGCTATTATTATCTTTGTGATAATTACCAAAAAAGAACCGTTTACCAAAGAAGAAATAAAAAAACTTTCGGAAGAACTTGAAACCTACATCAAAACCGTTGTCGACATCGAAAAGAAAACCTGCTCAGCGGGTGCACATTGGCATACAGACAACGAACAAATACTCCTTGAAGAAGGCTCCAGTCAAACAGACCTTTGGGGTGGAGGTGTTGATCTAAAAACTAAAACTTGCGGCTTCAATGCTATGATAAACTTAAGGCCAAAAGATAATAATGCCTCAAACGAAATTCTAGACCCTGCAAAAAGACAAAAATTTGAATATTTAATGAAGGATTTTTTCAAAGTATTATGGATAAAATAACTTTGCTTTCACTTTCAAATGACTTAAAAAGAATAACCACCGCAATACAGGAAGGCTCTTTCGAAAATGCCGAACTCTTCACAAAAGAGGCAAAGCGCTGGATCAAAAACGACCTGCAGGATGACTATTTGAAACAACTGATGGGAAAAATTGCCAATTCGCTAGAGGAGAAAAATAACCTTAAAAAAGCCGAAGACTGTCTTCTGTACTCTGTGCTTCTCCAAAACCAGGCTTTGTATTCCAAAAAGTAAG
>CAZBJS010000012.1:0-12928 GCA_964492295.1 uncultured Gammaproteobacteria bacterium | reverse complement strand
TCCGGCCAATATTATCCTCTATGTTTTTTTGAGTAACAAAAAACACAAGCCGTTCATGAGCCAAAGCATCTTCAAGGGCGGCAACTGATTTAGGCCTTTGGACTATAAGCGGAATAACCACCTTGGGGAAAAGGACGGTATTCTTGAGGGCAATAAGAGGCACCTCGGCGGGAATTAAAATATTGTTTGCCTTAAAATCAGACATTCTGACAATTCTACCAGATTTTAATGAAAAATCAAGCCCCGCTAACACCGAAAAATTTTAATAAAAAAAAACGGAAACAAATGTTTCCGTTCACTTCATGTAAGGTCCTTGGGGGTCGCAGAACCGTGCCTTGATGGCCTTGTCCATTTCAACGAATTTATCCGTGAATTGAACTCCCGGATGCCAAGCTATTCCCTGGCTTATCAGATCGGCTGTTTCTACAACCCTGGCTCCATCTATAATTTTTCCTTCAGGGTCTTTATCCCAGCCCATAAACCAAACCGTATCAGCAATTTCCAAGCCGGTATCAATATCATGAGTAACGACGATTACGGTGTTTTTTTCTTTATCCATACCTTCTTTGTCATCAAAAACGACTTGATGTATTAAATGGCAAGCATCTTGCTTTGCTTTATAATCCAGACCACTGAACGGCTCGTCCATAAGAAGAAAGTGTTCGCTACACATCAACTGTTCAATGATGGCTACTCTTTGGCGTTGTCCCCCAGAAAGCTGGGCAGGATAGTAATTCTGACGTTCAGTAATGCCAAATTGGTTTAGCAAAAAAAGTCCTTTTTCTTTTGCTCGTACCCTAGAAAGTCCAGTTTGTCGGCCAGCGCGAATAAGCATATCGGACACGGTAAGCCATGGGTCAATTGGGTAATTTTGGAAAACTACTCCGACTTGACCAACTTTTACAGGTTTTTGCTGTTCACCAACCAGAACTTCTCCCGAATTAGGCTTTTCAAGACCAGCCAATAACCTAAAAAATTGTGTTTTGCCCACACCCGAAGGCCCAAGAATGGCAATAACTTGACCTTGTGATACGCCAGGTCGTTTAACGTTTTTGATTGTAATGTTGATATCCCTAAGAATAAGATTATCTCCTATTCTGCGAGAAACATTGTTAACGGTTAGCAACGTTTCGGCAAGTGAGTGTTCCGGGATTGAGAACATTATCGTATCTCCTTTCCAAAATAGAAATAAGTAAACCAAAATTTATGGCACCAGGTCAGAAAAGCGTCCTGAAGTAGAGCTAAACACAAAACAGACATCTGAATTGCGGCGATACCATCAAGTTTGAAGAACTTATTTTGATTCAACAACAAAACACCGACTCCACCTTCTGAACGACTCAAACCTTCAACCATTGTCAGAATAGTCCAACCAATAGCAGCATTCTGAATAATGATTAGAGAAATTTCAGCCAAAGTTCCCCTTATAACAACTTCGTAAACGACACGCCACTCGCCCATTCTTAAGGTGCGAGCATGATCATATTGTTCTTTGGGAATGTTGGCAACAATTGACGCCATGGCCGTAATCATAAAACCTGACATCGCAAAAACCATCAGGGCAACCTTCAAATAGTGTCCGCCTCCGAACAAGAGAGTGAAAGCCAAGCTCCATCCCACCATGCCCATAAAACGGAATTTCGATACAGCTGTTATGTAAGGTTTTACGTGCTTCCCAAAATAAGGTGTTTCGGCAAGATAGATGAATATGCATGAAATAAATGAACTTACCGCAAGCGCCTCAACGTTCAACCAAAAGCTTGTCCAAAGATCAACAGCAAAGCCCTGGTTCCAAAGAGTTACAAAAGCCGACCAGACACCCCAAGGCATTGGAAGAATTTTCCATGGAACTGCAATCCATATGGCGGTCCAAAAAATAACATGTATCAAAACAATTGCTTTTGCTGAAGAAAACGCCGCCTCAATTTTGGGCATATAGTTTTTTTCCACAAGAGCTGTTGTCGCCATACTCATGCCTCTTCCTCCTCCTCTTTCTTTTCGAATTGTCAATGACCCGGAATGCCCGCAATTTTATTGCAGACATTTTCTTAATAGCCTTTCTCCAAAGCAACTAAGAAAATGGCCCGACCCAATTGGGTCGGGCACTGATCATCAAAAATTACCTACCAAGAACAATGTCCACTCGCCTGTTGCGGGCGCGGCCGGCGACAGTGCTGTTATCAGCAACTGGGTACATTTGGCCTAAGCCGCGAACCTGCAAGCGGTTCTCGGGAAATGCCTCCCGCGATTGGCTCTGCAACCAATTCTTGACCGCAAGAGCCCTGCGTTCCGACAAGTCCTGATTGAAGGCAGGGTTGCCGATATTGTCGGTGTGACCCTCAATCCTGACAAGCTCGTTCTGGGACACGCTTAGCATTCGCCTCAATTCTTCAAGGGTTCTGGAAGCAGAAGGCGTAAATGTTGCCTGTCCAGTCTCAAACTCAATCGTCCAGGAACCGCGAGCAGAAACCGAAGTAATCTCTTCTCCCCGCTCGAACTCTCTGATAACACCGGTTGCCTGCATCTGGGCAGCTTCCTGCCTCATTTTGGCAACCGCCTTGATATAGGTCTTGTTCGCAATCTGTTCGTACGGTTCAAGTTTGGGAACTTCGTTCGGATAGAACTTCTGCATGTACCCGCCGAAGAGTTCATATGAATCTCTGTAATAGTCAGTCCCACCGCTAATACCCCAGTATTTCAGGTTGTCAGCAAGAGTAAACGCCATGGAACCGCCAAGCTGAACGGAATTTCCTTCAGCGTCGGTTTCTGTGACACCACGATAGTACTTGAGCCAGAAACGAGGATCCTTTTCTTCGTCAGATCCCTTTCCGAGCTCGCCATAAATCTTTGCTGCAATCTCCGTTGACTTGCGAAGAGCAGCCGGACTGGTACGGATCTGTTCACCGGCTTCAGTGACAGCGGCCAAGAAGTTAACTACCGTTTGAGCATGGTCCTTATTCCACCGCTTGATACCAAGAATTGAATTCGGCATCTGCGATGAGTTCTCATGACTTGAAAAAATCCGGACAAGACCACCACGGGCATTATCGCCAACAGTGGCGATGTAGTCACCGGGCGTCCAAGTTGCAAGCGCATTGCCACATGCCTGGACAGTCTTTCCAGTCCGGACACCTTTCTTGACCTCTGCTCGGGGCTCACATTTCTTGGAGTTGTAGTCAACAGCTGCCTGAATATAGGTAGCAGAGTCCATGAAATTAATGGCCTCTGAATCTAAGGTGCGTTGGTCTACGTTGACTGGAATGTCATTCAAATCGGCCCAGGCCAAGACGATGTTTTGATCGCCTTCACGAGGCGCCGCAAGAACAACAAGTCCGCGAGCTGCCTGCGGGTCAAGCTTGACTGCCGGAGGTGCAAGAAAGGCATCTTCACCGTCAGAACGACCGGCGCTTCCAATTTTCTCAATAATCAAATCCTCGCCAAGCTTCCGGAACTGTTCGTTCCATGACGCAAGTTGGGCACCAAGCTGATCACCCATCAATGTCGTCATGTGGATGCCTGAATTGCAATCCTTGCGTCCCGATGACAACTCCTGGGCGCATTTGAACAGCTCGTCTCGAAGCTGATTCGTATCGTCTTGACGTTCAAGAGTAACCTTGACGCCATACTTCTCCATCAACGACCCCTTGGTCGTAGAAGCTCCGCCAACGGCAAACTTGATTGAATTGTGTGCCTGCCAGGCCCAGAACTTAATTCGAAGTTCAGGAAATTCTTTGTCGGTCGGCTCGCTTGCCGGCAACGAAACATTGACGTTTGTTGAAACAGGCCGAACATCTCCCTTGGGAGCATCCGACTTGAAATCACGAAGGCTTCGGTCCGTTTCAGGAACCGAAGACGCAACTGTCTGCAAACCGGGAATCCAATTGTTGTTCATTGCATATCGGAACCCGAAAGCTCCAATACCAAGAACGACTAAAACCAAAACAAGAACTGACCCCTTGCGAACTTCCGCCATTGTTCTCCTCCTTCTTTTTCCTTGAAGACTTTCAAGGTACGCGTCAGTATTCTATTATATAACATAGGTAATGTCAAGTGCTTCAAAGCTAGCAACAAAAAAGACCCGTGTAAGGGTCTTTGTAAACTTTTCTTAGTTAGAATTTGAGAAGAAATCGTTTGCGTTAAATTTTTTTCCCGAGGTATTTACCGCAGGAACTGATTCAATGCTCAAGTCGTACGGCTTACTCGCATCATAAGCGTCTTGAAGAATAGATGCCTTTTCTCCAGGAGCCAGAACAGAGCTTTGCGATTCTTGTTCCCACTGCTGGAAACGCTTCATCGCCCGTTCGCTGATAACAGCCTCTTCGGCATCAACACCGCTGAAAAGATCTTCTGATAACTGAATCATGTCATCAATCTCAACGACCACTCCGGCAATTTCAAGTGCCATCTTTGCGGCAGCCATATCAGCCATTTCTTTGCGAGTTGAACCGGTAGCGCCGATTGCTTCTTTAACATCAGCCATAGCGCTTTTTGCATCCATGGCTACGTTATAAAAAGAAATCTGGTCTTCAAGTTCCGCTTCAGCATTATCTACTTTGAGTTTTGCTTTCTTCAAAATGGTATCCAATGCCCTAGCTAGAGTTTCCATTTTGGCATACATGTCTTCAAGGGTCTTGAGGCGTTTTCTTGTCCTCTCGGCTCTCACTTGAGCCGCTTGAGCTTCCTCAAATTGTTTCTTGCGAATATATGTCTTAGAAAGAGCTTCGTACTCCTCAAGAGTTGCTCTAAATTTGACAATAACCTGCATATGGGTACCCATCTTGGCTTTAAATCTCTTTGCAGCTTCTAACCCGCTTGAAAGCTTTTTTCTAGAATAGGCAATGAAATCTCTTGCGACGGCAACTGGAGCCATGTTAACAAACATTGAGACAGCATTTCTGACCGCTGCACGGAACATGGAGCCCGCAAGAGCACGGACCCACCTGTTGGTGACGGCAGAATAAGAAACTGCCAAAAGACCAAGATGAAGGACAATTTGAGTAGAAGTCTGAACGACAAACAAAAGGTAGGTCAAGATCGTTGGCAATGAAACAACAAGTCCCGCTGCCAATATCAATCCCGCGATAACAAGCAACGCCTTTCCAGTTCTGCCTTCCGGTCTTGACCAGAAGTTCTTATCCATCAACTCCTTGAGTTGAGGAAGTCCGATGTCCTGTGCTGTCGGCTGTCCCATCTTAGGCCCCCTTTCCGTAGAGCTCAATCTTCTGACGCTCGGCAACATAAGGCGCTTTCACAACCTCAAGAGCTGCCGAAAACTTTGCAGCATCATCACGAACACTTTGTTCGTCCTGAGAAATAGCCGCCTGTTCGGCATTTCCGCTCTGAGCCAGAAGACTAAGGTCATTATTCAGACGGTTGATTTGTTCTTGCCAACGTTGCAGTTCGTTACGCTTAGAAAAAATTGACTGATTGATCTGGGCAATTTTCTCACGCCTTGCATTAATCTTTGAGGCAATGCGCTGAGGAGCTGCTTCGTTGAACTTACGCTCTGCCTGACTAAGTTCGTTAAGAATTGCATCCACACCCCTCAAAACTTCAGAAGCGGGAAGATTGAATGCTTTGCCCGCGGCAAATGCCATCCGGTAACAACTTGCTTCATCACCGGAAGCGCTACTCATGTTTCGGATTAATTCCTTGAACTTTGTGTAACTGACCTGATCAGCCCCATCCGCAATGGCTTGAATTTTGGCCCTAACTTCAGGGTCAACATTAGAAGCTAGCGAAGGAGTAAAAGACGTAGGAATGCTTGACGGAAGAACCGAAGACACCCCACCGGAGCTAAAAACTGCCGGTGCCGTAAGCCTTGTTTGCGCAACTTGTGCTACAACTTGCTCTTTTTTTACATCTGTATCAGAAACGTCGTTAGACTTAAAAAACATACTGCCCACTCTGGTACCAGCCAGCTTGTCAGATAAGTTTCTTGCCACACAAACCTCCTTCTTTTTTCCTTGAAAAGTTTTTCAAGGTACGCGGTAAAGATTGTAGTACTTTATATTAACATTGTCAAGGTCAACAAAAATCCGCCCTGCTGAGGCGGATAACCTGTTAGTTTTTTTGGGCTTGAGCCAGGCGAATTTTATTTATGCCAATAACGTCTGCCCTAAAATCTGCAACAAACTCTCCGAGTTCATCTCTGTGATTAAGTCCAAATTTCTGATAATGAACCGCGACAACAGCAGCAATCAAGTCATCTTTGGTCACGCCAGTTCTTTTTTCTTGAATATTTTCTCCATTATTCGCCTTGTCTCTTTGAAATGCTTGCCAAACAGCTTTTTCAATTATTCCAACGGCCATGGCACCATTAACCAAGTCAGACAACTTGAATGAAATAACTTCTTCTTTACCTTCTTTTTGTTTTGTTATCTCGTAAATCTTATGTTTATCAGCATAAAATTCTTCAGCAACAACAGCAACAAGAGGTTCTAACTTACTTGCCAATGGGTATTTTTTAAGATTAGAACTAAATATTTCTTCAACACTTGCCCGACTAGGACGAGGCACTCTGATGTTTCTATCAATACGACCATCCCTGATAACGGCCGGATCAAGAACGTCCTGACGATTCGTACACAACAGCACAATGGCACTTGAATCATCAATACCACCCATTTCAGCAAGGAATGCCGGTACAACGGTTTTTTCCATATCGGAATTAATACCACTTCCTCTTCGTCCAAGTATGGCTTCGGCTTCATCGATAGCGATAATGGCCGGGTAGCCATGCTTCTCCTTGTGTTTCTTAGCAATCGTGAAAAGCGCTCTCACATTTCTCTCAGAATTGCCAACATACATGTCCAAAATCTCCGGACCTTTTACGTTTATAAATCCTGTCTCCAAAACATCTGCGCCATGCAGTTCGGCAATAGAGGTAGCAACTGCCTCAATAAGCATCGTCTTGCCACATCCCGGAGGGCCATAAATAAGGGCACCCTTTGGTTGTCTCAGGTTATAATGCTTGAAAAGATTTGGGTATTTAATTGCCATCTCTACCATCTCTTGAAGCTGAAGCTTTGCATCTTCAAGTCCACAGATATCTTCCCAGCGTACAGTTGGTTTTGAGCCAAGTTGAAAACGACTGTTTAACTTGCCCATAAAAGCAACGATAAGCGAACCGGAGCTGTCCAGCACAACCCTGTCATCAGACTGCAACTGTTCTCCGAATCTACCATTTGCCACAACTCGCGCTATTCCATTAAGATCAACCTCGCTTAAGCTATCATCAATCACTCGTCGAACAATGCAAATAGAACCAACATTGAGCCTCTCAATTACACTGATTATCTGAGAAGAGTTAGGAGCAAGTTTAACCATATCACCAGCGCCAAGCTGAATCCCGGGCAAGGGTTTGACTGAAAGAATCCTGCCATAACAACTGACCAAAATATCAGATGTCGAATCTTTCTGATTACCTCTTACAGAAATAACTTCTCCTATGAATGCTGCTGATTCCATCACCCGCTCGAGAATGACATGTTGTCTTTCAACCAATTCTTGTAATTGTTTCGTGGGGATTTTTTGACCAGGTTTTTCCAAACTGATGCTCTCTAATTTTTCGGTAAGCCTCTGAAGAGCTCCCTCAGTAGCTCTTTTTAATTCACCGAGTGCCTCGCCCTGTTCTGGTGTGCTCATCTATATCTTTTTGTTAAATGACAAAAACTTGCGCAATGATAACACAAAATTTAAATTTGTCCAATTATTCGATTATTACATCACAGGGAGTAAAAAAAAGACCTCTTTGGTGAGGCCTCTTTCAATTTACTTTTTTGGTGGTACAGACGAACCAGTCGGTTTTGGCATTTCAAGAGTTCCAACCAACGGTACGCCCATATTGCCAACCGGAATATAAACAACCGTATTGTTGGGGGAATTCACCATTGCCTTCTGGGCCTCAATCGCTTCATGTTGAAGATATTGATTGGTCAACTGCTGTTGGATAATTCCCATAGCCGTAGCGATACCACGAGCTTGGATTACCCTCTTTTCGCGTTCTTTCTCTTCAATATCAATTTCTGTCTGCTTGCGCTCAAGTTCCTGAGTTTTCGCAAGCTTTTGAGAAACTGCAGTCGTAACCTCTGGGGGATATTGAATATTTCCAACAACAACACTAGATACTTCAAATGGGGTATCGTTGGTAACAGCTTTAATCCTGGCCTCAACATCGTTACCAATCTGAGTAATGTTGTCCTTAATCTCTAATCCTTTGTGTTTTTGGGCCTCGTCTCTGGCAAATGTCCGCAGTGGCTCTTTGACATAGTTGTTATAAGCCACTTGTACAATGCTATCAACCGAATCGCTACCTTTAATGTATGAATACTTGTCAATAAATTGCTGTACCTTATCTTCCTTAATCCTAAACACGAGGTGGACCCTAAAGGCAACACTTAGATTATCTTTCGCCAAAACAGATTCCTGGCCCGTAAAATCTTCAGAATAAGTGTAGGGAGTCACACTGACATTTTGGACCTCAAACAACCAAGTACGGCCAGATGAAGTGGGACCCTTTTGAAGTCCAACAAACCGAGTCTGGCCAAACAGAGCTCCTTGAGTCAAATAACCCACGTATCCGGCTGGGGTATAGGGATTTGAAGAACCAAATAGCCACACAAAAAACAATAAAACCATCAAAACCGCCACCGCCACGCCGCCTACTCGAAAACGATTCATGTGCTTTCCTCCTTTTTAAAGAAAAGCTAGTTGCCTAGCCTCATATTAAATAGCATTATAATACTTATTATGTCAATAAACTTGACATATAAGTATTAAATCAGCAAAGTCTTGAATGGTTTTAAAAAACAAACAAAGTCCCCGCCTTAAATAGGCGGGGATTACTGCTAAAAAGCATGTTATGTATGTCAATTTAACATTTAATCAGGCAATAAAAAATATCCCGCTATATAACGGGATTCAACTCAGTAATAACAAACGACACTAGAGCCCTCCTCTTTTAACGATATTTGAAAGAGCGATTTAAAGCTACGCCGAAAGATTGCATTTTTCCGTAATCATATTCAGCGGTGAATCCCCAGTTTTTTGAAACTGGTAAAAAGACACCCACCGGAAGTTGATGACTTGGTTCCGAATAAGTCATCAATCGATCTTTTGAACCCAAGGCGTAGTTTCCATTATAGCCAGTATATGGCGTAAGGGTGTAGCCGTTAACAATCACGTCCTTACTAACTATTAGAACCGAATTTCCAAAAAACGGTGAGGAATTGCTTCTGTTTAAATGAGGCGCTGAAAAAAGCTGGTAAACTATGGCGTCAAAACCGAGTTTCTGGGTTGGTAAACCAACTACTCCCCCAAACGATGCATATGGGAAATGCTCGTCCAGTGTGTACATGTCGCCATAACCAAGAACGATATCAACCTTGTCTGTCACTCCCAAGTCAAGACCAACCCAGTTATTTGAACTGGTCACATCATCCATCGTGGAAACAGTGCCAAAAAGATAAACCGAGCCAGCATTTCTACCGGAAGTTTTTCCAGTAAACAGTACTTGCGCATCAGCATTTCCGACAAAGATAGCAACAAGCATTACTAGAAGGGGTAGAATATTTCTCGGTCTCATGCCTCACTCTCCTTTGTGAAAGACCTCACGGGTCGCACAAGACAATAACATCTAATTTTAATGTAGTCAACTTAACTTTAGTAGTAGAACTCTTCTCTTTGAGGAGCATTTTTTACTATTTCAAATGCTTCTTCAGCTGTATTGACAATCGTATAGAGTTTTAGGTCTTCCTCATCAACAGCATGCATTTTGCCGAATATTTCTTCACGAAGCCAGACGTGAATCGGACTCCAGAATTCTTTTCCCACCAGAACTACTGGGATTTTGTCGGATATTTTTTTAGTCTGGATAAGAGTTAAAATTTCAAAGGCCTCATCAAGCGTACCGAGTCCTCCCGGAAAAAATACATAGGCTCTTGCAGCATAAGAAAGCATCAGTTTCCTTACAAAAAAATAGTGGAAAGCGGTACTTTTTTTAACGAATGGGTTAATTCTTTGTTCAACCGGAAGTTTAATGTTCAATCCGATCGACTCGCCATTGCCTTCTACTGCACCCTTATTACCGGCCTCCATGATACCCGGACCCCCACCAGTAACAACCGCGAGACCCTCTTTAGCCAACATAGTTCCCAGTTTTCTTGCCTCTTCATACCATTTATCGCCCTCTTTAAAACGAGCTGAACCGAAAAAGGTGACAGTTTTATCGAAATCAGCCAGAAACTGCCAGCCCTCAATAAATTCGGATATGATTCTCAAAACCCTCCAGTGAAGAGAGCCCCTGAAATCACCCTTGGCTTCTTCTTTTACTTCCGGCAGTTTAGATGCCGGTAAGTTCATTTGTCCCTTTTGTTCATCTGCCATAAGACAATTTGGTTAATTCTTCTTAAGAAGTCGAAGAAACTCATAAACGGAGATTCTTGATTGACGCAAAATACTAGCCAAATCTCTTCTCGATATGTCGCGAGAGTGTCGAGGCACTGTTGCAAATCTGGTTGGATCTTTTAAGTGTCTAAGAAACATATGACTTCCCTTTTGCCTAACAACAAAGAATCCAGCTTTTAACAAAATCCTGATAATGACCGAGGCATTAAGCATCGGCAAAATACTCATAGGTTCAAGGCAATAGGACCTGAAAGTTTGGAAAATTTTCCACGGCCAGCCATCTTACTCTCATCATCAATAACAACCTTCCCGTCATCAAAAGCAACTTCGCAAAGCAGTTCGATAAGGTCTTTCGCCATGTATTTTGCCTCAGTTAATGTTGAGCCCTGGGTCATCGTCTTTTCGAAACTAGGCACTTCAACAAGAAACAGTTTATCGCTGCGATCATACCATATGGACACCTTGAAATGTCCATACTTAGTTTTTATCAAATACTTCTTTTTCATAATTTCATTATATAGAATGATGCCTAATCCCACAACTCCGAATAACTGAAATATACCAGAATGCTTGCGATGTTTAAAGAGGACAACTTTAAGAGTTATTTTTACAAATAAAAAAGCCCCGCACTGGAGGTCGCATGATGCGACACAGTGCAGGGGTTGCCGGTAAATGCCGGGATTAATTAAAGAATCTGTTCGAAATTGACCTCCCGAGTACCAATCTCTCCAACGATGTGTGCTTGGTAAAGTTCGAGAGAGGCGCGTGGTAAGTATTCCTTTTTGATAAACTCCGCCAAGCCATGGAGGTGCTTACGCTGCCACTCAGGAATTTTCACCAAACCACCGAGCTTGTCGGCAATCTTGGCATAGCCCTTGCAATCATCGTGGTTGATGAGGACTACTCGTGCTACATCGTGACGATCTGTCATGGTCTTGAGGTACGACCTCATGGCATACCAGTTCTTAGGAAACACCATCTGCATTCCAAAATGACTGGTCACGCCTGGTAGTGCAATGACCATTGGCATACGTATGCCAAGTTCATTTTTCAGAAAAGCCCTAAATACTTCCTGAAAACGCGGATCAGCACAGTGAATCACAAGAGCATCTGGAGCACCTTCCAAGAGTGGGAACTTCACTTTTTTTCTCCTTTCTTTGAAATAGAGGCCGGAATTTTATACCCGGCCTCTTCGGAAGAACACACTACTTCAACTCCGGCGCCTTGGCCTCGGTTGTAGTCATTATTCCATCCAGGATGTCGGACGTGAGCCCGACCTTTTCAAGTAACTCGCCGAAACCCATCGCCTTCGCTTTCGAGACAAACTGGAAGAACAGTTCCGGAGTCAGATTAGCGAACTTAGCCAAAGGACCGGCACCATTGCCGCCCCCCTGACCATTTCCACCAAAATCATACATCCGAATTGAATCAACACTACCAAGTGGCGCGGCCATCTGGCCGAACACGTTGGCAAGACCTTCTGGTCCAAGCGCCTTGGCGAGAGCTTCGCCAATGGCTTCCGCAACCTTCGGGGCCGCATCGAGCACTTGCAACAACCGACCAGTGGAGTCGAGAGCAGCCAATGCGGCCGCCAACTCCTTCTTGCCTTTGGCTTCTGCAAGAAGCTTGGCTTCAGCACCCTTTGCTTCTGCAAGCAATTCGGCTTCCTTGCCAGCAGCATCTGCGAGACGCTTGGCCTTTTCACCATCCGCTTCAGCAGTGAGCCGAGCGCGTGTGGATCGAGCTTCGCCTTCTCCTCGCACAGCTGTTGCATCACCATCCGCTGTTGCGGTCGTTCGGGTCGCGTCGGCCTGCTTGGACGCCGCTTCGAATGCCGCTTCCGCCTGGATGATCTGCGTCTGCTTCGCAGTCTCAGCGACAAGAATCCCCGTCATCTTGTCTCCTTCGGCCTTGATCACTGCCGCTTGCTTCTGTGCTTCAGCCGGCTTGATGACCTTGAACTGCAACTCCTTCTCGATTCGAGCAGTTTCCTGATCGGCGAGTTGGATACGCGCAGTGGTCTCGGCCGCTTCGGCCTCGACCTTCCTCTGACGAACAGTCTTGTCCGCTTCGGCTGCCGCGATGGCGCCTGCCTGAGCGGCAGTTGCCTGTTCACGTTCGGTCTCGGCTTGGAACAGTGCCTTCTGAACATCACGATTCTTCTGGGCCTCGGCGATCTTAACGTCGTTCTGTGCGGCGACAGTCTCGGCTTCCTTCGTGGCGTTGCTTGCCGCGATCTTGGCTTTGCTCTGCGCCTCAGCTTCGCCTATGGTAGCATCCCGCTGAACTTCAGCCGTCCGCTTTTTGCCCAACGATTCGATGTACTTGACCTGGTCAGTAATCTCCTGAATGGTCAGAATGGAAATGCGCAGACCAAGCTTCAGAAGCTCACTCTCTGCACCTTCCAATACCGCCTCATTGAGCTTCTTGCGCTCACCGATCAGGTCTTCGACTGTCAGTGTGCCCAGAATCGACCGCAGTTGGCCTTCCAGGTTTTCCCGGGCGATCTGGTTGATGTCCT
>CAZBJS010000011.1:9730-13215 GCA_964492295.1 uncultured Gammaproteobacteria bacterium | reverse complement strand
AACCAGCCAAGATTAGTTGGGTTGGACGTACGCCAGTTGCATTTCTTTGAGTTTTTGGGAAAGTACGGGATATTTTTTGAGGCTGGGGTTTTTCTCGATGATTCTTTTTGCTTCGCTTTGAGCCAGAGAAATAGTTTGCTGATCCGCAAGATCTGCGATCTTAAGATCGATATAGCCTGATTGACGAAGACCGAAGATTTCTCCGGGGCCGCGCATCTTAAGGTCAATCTCGGCGAGATGAGCGCCCACATGGACTTTTTCCATGCTTTTTAAGCGCGCCAGAGACGTTTGGGAGGTCGAATCGGTAAAAAGCAGGCAATAAGACTTATGTTCTCCTCTGCCGACGCGCCCTCGAAGCTGATGAAGTTGCGCCAGCCCGAATCTTTCTGCCGATTCGATCATCATAATTGTTGCATTGGGCACGTCAATCCCTACTTCGACAACTGGTGTTGCTACCAAAATATCTATTTTCTTTTCTTTAAACTCGGTGATTGCCTTTTCTTTTTCGCGTGATTTGAGCTTTCCGTGGAGAAGTCCAAGCCTTACGTTTTGGGAGAATTTCTCCTTTAATTTCTCAAACTCTTCAATGGCTGCTCGCACTGAAGACATGGTCTCTGAAGGCTCGACAAATGGCGTAATGATAAATGTCTGTTGGCCTTGTCTGATTTGCTTTTCAATAAATCGGTAGGCGTCTTCCCGTTTTCGGCTCGGAACGACAAAAGTGGCAATTTTTTGGCGGCCTTGAGGCATTTCGTCAAGCACCGAAAGGTCAAGATCCCCATAAAGGGTTAAAGCTAGGGTTCTGGGGATGGGAGTAGCGGTCATTGTCAAAAGATGCGGAGTTAGTTTTTTTGCCTGTTCCAAAAACAGTTTTGCTCGCTGGGCAACGCCAAAGCGATGTTGCTCGTCAACAACTACAAGCCCGACTTGTCTTTGGGGCTTAAAACTTGTAAGAAGTGCATGAGTGCCGCAGGTGATTTCTCCTTTGGTCTTTTTGCTGCCTGTCCAGGCGCCAACTGAAAGACCGTATGGAGAAAGAATATTCGCCAGAGTTTTCTGGTGCTGAAAGGCAAGGATTTCGGTGGGGGCGGCAACCAGTGTGTCAAAATCATTTAGGAAGGCGACGTAGGCGCAAATTGCCGCAACGACGGTTTTGCCGGAGCCAACATCGCCCCCCAGAAGCCTATTGGCCGGTGTTGATTTTTGCATATCGGAGAGAATTTCAACAATAGCTTTTCTTTGGGCGCTGGTTAACTTAAAGGATAAATTCTTAGTCAGTGCGGTTGTCTTTTCTTTATCAATTTTCATTTGAGGCGCTACCCGTTTTTCTTGCCAGTTCTTTTTGCGTAGAGCCGATATTACCTGGATTAAAAAAAGTTCATCAAAGGCCAGTCTTCTTCTGGCCTCTTGGATTTCTTGGTAAGTTTGCGGAAAGTGAATTTTTTCAAGGGCAAAATTTAAGCCTTCTAATTTTTGTCGCCGAACAATTTCGGGCGGCAAATGGTCTTTTTGGGCCTTGAGAAAAGCGGGCAGAACTTTGGCGATTTTGGCTCTTAACCATTTGGAGGAAACTCCTTCTGTTTCCGGATACACTGGCACAAGTCTTGCAGTATGCAGCGTTTCAATTCCCAAATTCCCGACTTTAGTCTTTGCGAATGCATTATTCCCAAATGCCAATTTTTTGGGGTTTGGTGTTCTCTCATTGAGAGTTTGTGATCTGATGATTTCGTATGATGGCGAAACTAGTTGTAGGCGCCGGCCATCTGCTTGGACTTTTCCAGAGAGAGAAACGGGCATTCCGGCTTTGAGGTTTTTGGTTAAAAAGGGCTGGTTAAACCAAATGACTTCGATTGTTCCGGATTGGTCGGCAACGGTTGCCCGGGTTATAAACTTGCCACCTTTGGTTCTGATATTTTTGATCTGCCAAATGATTCCTTGGATGCTCAGTTTCTGACCGGCCGCGACATTTTGGATGGTTTGGATTTTCGAGAAGTCATCGTATCGAAACGGAAAGTGATAGACAAGATCACGAAGGGTTTTAATTTCTAGCCTTCTAAGTTTGTGAGCGTAATATTGGCCGATTCCGGGCAATTGGCCGACGGGAAGATTTGGGTTCATCTACCTCAGAATCCGTAAAAAAGATAGATTGCAAATTGCCCGACGATGAAACTGAGAGCGGCAATAACGATAATGACAATCCAGAGTTTTTTAAGATAGGAGCGTTTAAATAATTTCATTGTTAAATTGCTTATACATTTACACCCGCGGGGTGTAACCGACTTTAACTGTTTTCTTTTTTCCGATCTTGATTATATCGTTTTTGTTAACTTTTGTGTTTCGGTCAGTAACAGTTTGGTTATTGATGTCGATTGATTTTGATGATATTAAGTTTTTAGCAACTGTCGTACTTGAAGCAAAGTTATTTTTGATCAAAAACTCTAAAATACTTTGGCCCGCGCCTTTTACCTCTTCAGGGCTTTCTGGAGTTTCTCCTTTTTGATGAACTTTTTCGAACTCACTTTGAGTCTCTTGGGCGGTTTTTTCTCCATGATAAATTTTGACAATTTCAAGCGCTAGCTTCTTCTTAGCCTCCATTGGTTTTTTCATATCGATAGATTCTTGGTTGACATCGGTTGTCAGTTCAAAATACTGGGTTATTAAATCGTCACGAATTGACATAATTTTGCCGTACATATCGGCAGGGGTGTCCATTATAGAGATAAAGTTCTCGCTGGTTTTCCCCATTTTCTGGCCGTTAGTGCCCAAAAGAAGAGGGACGGTTAGCACATATTTCTCTTTGTCCTTGAGGATCTTCATTAACTGTCTGCCAACAAGCATATTAAATGTTTGATCGGTTCCGCCAACTTCCAGATCAACATCCATGGCTACTGAGTCGTACCCCTGCATCAGAGGATATAAAAATTCGTGTAAAAAAATAGGCTTGCCTTCTTTTTTGCGCGCAACAAACATGTCCCTTTCTTCGAGCTGCCCGACTGTAAGGTGAGATGAAAGTTCAGTTAGGTCTTCAAGAGTCAACTTAGAGAGCCATTGGCTATTAAATTTGATTTCAGCTGGGTTTGAGCCGTTGAAGTTTAAGATTTTTGATGCTTGTTCTTTGTAGGTTTTGGCATTTTCCAATACTTGCTTTTTAGAAAGTCTCGATCTTGTAGCAGTCTTATTTGTAGGATCCCCGATCATGCCGGTAAAATCGCCGATCAAAAGGATTACTTTATGTCCGAGATCTTGAAATTGCCGTAGTTTCCTAAGCACAACCGCATTCCCGAGATGGATTTGGGGATTTGAGGGATCGATGCCCAAGTAAATGGTAATTTTTCGCTTTTTCATAAGAGTCGCTAAGCCTTCTTTTGAAGGCAATATCTTATCAACAGCTCGTGTTAAAACTTCATCAGTTGACATGTTATTTGAATATTACACTTTCCGCTTGAATCGTTCAATAAATAATTCAAAGGTTACGATAAGTGCGT
>CAZBJS010000011.1:7083-9630 GCA_964492295.1 uncultured Gammaproteobacteria bacterium | reverse complement strand
GGTGCGGCCAGGGGCTCGTAAGTTTTCTTCCCGACTTGCCAAATTTTCCACCCGAGCCCGTCCTCACCCATTTTTGGAGCAGTCCGCCTTTAACAGAAGACGTTTTTGGCTGCGTTTTTTTGGGCTTTTGTCAACTATTGTTTTTTTCTCCTTGATTGGCCTGATTGCCTTGACCCTCTTTTCTTTTGTAATTTTTGCCAAAGACCTGCCTTCACCTTATAAGTTGACGGCACGAGATTCTTCCCTTTCAACCAAGATTTTTGATCGTAACGGTAAATTACTTTATGACATTTACGGTGACAAGAATCGCGCTTTGGTTAAATGGCATGAACTTCCACCTTATGTTAAGCAAGCAACGATTGCCATTGAGGATAAAAATTTTTACAAGCACAGGGGGTTTTCTCCAGCCGGAATTGCCCGGGCTCTGGTTAATATTTTTGTTTTCCACAAACTCCAGGGAGGCTCAACCATTACCCAGCAGGTTGTCAAGAATACCCTTCTGACTCCCGAGCGAACTCTGACTCGCAAAATCAAGGAATTCATCCTTTCGATCCAGGTTGAGCGCAAATATACCAAAGATGAAATACTACAGATTTATTTGAACGAAGTACCTTACGGTGGAACTGCTTGGGGCATTGAGGCTGCCGCTCAAACTTATTTTGGCAAAGAAGCCCGTGACTTAACGCCGGCAGAAGCGGTAATTTTGACAGGATTTCCCCAACGACCGTCTTTTTATTCACCATACGGGACCAATCCCAAGGCTTACATCGAACGGGCGGGAGACGTTGCCCGCAGAATGCGTGAGGACGACTACATTACACGGGAGCAAGAGGAACAATTAAAAAAAGAGATTCCCAATGTTGTCTTTTCTCCAAACGACCAAGGAATTAAGGCCCCTCATTTTGTCTTTTATGTTAGGGATTTATTGGCCCAAAGGTATGGGGAAAAGCTTGTTGAGCAAGGCGGTCTTAGGGTGAAGACATCTTTGGATTTGGATCTTCAGGAGAAAGCCCAAAAAATAGTCGCCGATGAGGTGGCTAAACTTGGAGAATTCAAAGTTGGTAATGGCGCGGCGGTGGTAATTGATCCCCAAACTGGAGAAATTCTGGCAATGGTCGGCTCCAAAGACTATTTTGTCAAAGACTACGATGGTCAGGTTAATGTGACGTTATCACTCAGGCAGCCGGGTTCTGCGCTTAAGCCTTTTACCTACGCGACTGCCTTCAAAGCAGGATACACACCTTCGTTTGTCATTATGGATGTGCCGACAGAGTTTCCCGGTGGAGAGGGCCAGCCGCCTTACAAACCGGTCAACTATGATGGGAAATACCGTGGCCCGCAACAGGTAAGATTTACTCTGGGCAATTCCATAAATATCCCGGCCGTTAAAATGTTGGCTTTGGTGGGTGTTAAAAATATGCTGCGCACCGCTTATGATGCCGGTGTTAAATCGCTTGAGCCCACCGATGAAAACCTGAGGCGCTTCGGACTGGCAATTACCCTTGGAGGCGGCGAGGTCAAGCTTTTGGAGTTGTCGCATGGTTACGGGACACTGGCTGCTGGCGGAGTTTATCGTGATCTGCGCCCCATTCTCAAGGTTGAAGATCGCAATGGTAAAACCCTCGATGAAGCCAAAGAAAGCAGGGGCAAGGAGGTCATTGGTCAAGACGCCGCTTTTCTGATTTCCCATATTCTTTCGGATAACAATGCCCGAAGTAGCGTTTTTGGGCCTTCTTCACTTTTGAATATTGGCGGCAAGACAGTGGCCGTCAAAACCGGTACCACCGATGACAAACGAGATAATTGGGCAGTCGGGTATACCAAGACGCGGGTTGTTGGAGTCTGGGTGGGCAACAATGATAATTCTCCGATGAACCCGCAAATTGCCTCGGGAGTAACAGGGGCGACGCCGATCTGGAACAAAATAATGTCAGCCTCTCTTGAAGGTCAGGAAGCCCGTGGTTTTGACAAACCGGACAGTGTAACTGCTTTGGAAATTGATGCTTTTGGCGGCGGACTACCCTGTCGGGATTATCCCAAAAGGAGCGAATACTTTATCCGCGGAACCGAGCCGACTAAAGACTGCTTGGTCCAGAAAACCCTGGACGGCAAAGAATATTTTGTTTTTGTTGAATTTGATCCGGTCTCCACAGACGGCCGCAATCGCTGGCAAGAAGGGATTGATGCCTGGGCCACGGGCCAGGACTCCAAATACAGACCGCCAAAGGAGCTTTTGGGCTCACCTGCCCAGAATCCTGATGATATCAAGGTCAACATTAAAAAACCTAATGATTATGAACAAGTCGATTTAAGCTTCGAGACCGAAGCAGATATAGAAACTGGCCGCAAAGTCACCAAGGTTGAATTTTATATTGATGGGTCGATTAAAGACACAAAAAGCGGTTCAGGGAACAATTATAAGTTTAACTTTACCTTTTCTTCGGGGAACAAAGGCAAACACAAGATCAAAGTAAAAGCCTACAACGAAGCGGGTCGCGACTCAGAGCGCGAAATCACCGTCTCCGTCGGCGAGCCCTGGAGCGACTA
>CAZBJS010000011.1:0-6983 GCA_964492295.1 uncultured Gammaproteobacteria bacterium | reverse complement strand
ACTTCTTCTTGGGTGGGAGTGCGATCGGATCTTTGGTAAGTCAGGCGCACAGTTACCGATTTTTTGCCGATTCCGATTTTTTTATCCATGAATATATCAGTGACTTCCGCAGAGGCCAAAAGCCCTGCTCCTGCTTTCATAACAAGAGAGACGATTTCGGCAAGCGGCGTCTTCAAGTCAAAAATTGCCGAGATGTCCTCGATTATCGGCGGATACTTGGGTATTGGTTTATAGGATAGTTGGATAGTTGGTAGTTTATAAATAGTAGTTAGATTGATCTCGCAGACGGCAATTGGGCCTTCGATGCCAAAATAATTACAAATTCTGGTGTCAAGCATGCCAACCTGGCCAACTTTGTGGCCATTAATGACAATTTGAGCTGATTCGCCCTTGGCAAAAAGAGCGCTTTTTACGGTCAACTCCTGCCACCTTGCTTCGTGGTTTAAGATCCCCAAAACATTTTCAATGATCCCTTTTATTTGGTAGAAGTCGCCATTTTGCAGGGCAATTGAGAGCATTAAATCCTGTTCCGGAAGATCGTTATCTTGCTTGACGTACGTTTTGGCGATCTCAAAGACCTTCAAGTTTTGTCTGATGTTTTGATTTTTGGCGATTACATCTACAAGGGATATCAAAAGAGTCGGCCGCATGAATTGCCATTCAGAAGTTAAGGGATTGGTAAGCTCAACCGACTTTTTTTCCTCGGCTCCCGCAAGTTCCAGAAATTCTTTGGGGATAATTGAATAGGAAATTATTTCTACAAGCCCCAAATATTTGAGGGCGTTTTTTAGGCTAATTATTCCTTCTAGGCTGCTGTCTTCCTCGACAGGGATTTGGCCGGTGGGAATTTTTTGGGGAAGGCGCCAGTAGCCGTAAATCCTGGCGATTTCTTCAACTAGATCAACGCCATCTTCAATATCCCAGAGGCGCCAAGAGGGAATTTCAGCCTTGATTTTCTGATCAGATAACTTTACCATAAATCCTAAAGATTCAAGAATTCTGGTGGCCATTTGTGGTTTAAGATTAATTCCCAGATATTGGTTAACCTTGGCAAGTCCTATTTCAACTTGCTTGGCCTTGGGTTTTCTATAGTAAATATCAATAAGCTCTGAGGCGATTTTGGCGCCGGCGGTTTTTTTGGCAAGATAAACGGCTCTGGCAAGAGCCTGCGGAATGGCTTCAAGATCTACTCCTTTTTCGAAGCGACTGGCGGCTTCAGTTCTGAAACCTAAAGCTTGAGTGGTTTTGCGAATCGTTTGTCGATCGTAAGCCTGGACAAAGAGGACGACTCGCCTGGTGCGGCGAGTAATTTGGGAATTGGCGCCACCCATGATGCCTGCTAGATCAATCAATTTTTCGCTATCTTCAATAACGATAGCGCCTTTGGGCAACTTTCTTGTTTGTCCATCGAGTGTTTTTATTTTTTCGCCCTCTCTGGCGGCTCTCAAGATCATCTTGGCGCCTTTTATTTTGTCCCAGTCAAAAGTATGCATCGGTTGGCCAAGCTCGAGCATCAAGTAATTTGTGATATCGACGATGTTGTTAATGCTTCGGATGCCTGCGGCTTCGAGTCTATTTCTGATGATAGCTGGTGATGGTCTGATCTTAACACCCTCGACAATTATCGCCGTAAAACGAGGACACAAGCCTCGATCTTTGATGGTGACCTCAAGAGGCAGAAGCGGGGAAGTATCCGGCTCCAGGGCCAAATTAAGACCTTTTGGTTTGACAAGTTGCGCCTTTTGGCCTTCCCAGGCAAGGATGGCCCAAGCCTCGCGCGCCAGACCCCAGACCGAGAAAGCATCAGCCCGATTAGTGGTTACCTCGACTTCGAAAATCCAATCTTCCCCTCTTTTGGTTACTTTCTCGATGGATGGCCCGGCAAGCGAAAGTAAATTGGCAATCGTTTTTGCCGAAACGTCTGTTTTAACATATTCTCGAAGCCACCAAACAGGTATTTTTATGTTCATAATTTCTAATTAACCTAATTTCTAATTAATTTTTTAATGACAAAATGTCCTAATTATGAGTTAGGTCAATTAGGTCAATTTCAAAACTGTTCTAAAAATCTAATGTCGTTTTGGTACAAGAGCCTGATATCGCCAATGTCTGTTTTCATGGCAATCGTTCTTTCGACTCCCCAACCAAAGGCAAAACCGGTGTATATTTCGGGATTAATCTTGCCTGCCGCCAAGACTTTGGGGTGAACCATGCCGGCGCCCCCAAGCTCGACCCAGCCCGATTTACAAAAGCGACAACCACGGCCCAAACAAACTCCGCAGGTGACGTCAACTTCAAATGAAGGTTCGGTGAAGCGAAAATGGTGAGGCCTAAGTCTGGTTAGGCGTTTGGAGCCGAAAAAGCGACTGGTGAAATAATCAAAAGTTCCCTTAAGATCGCCAATGGAAACATTTTTGTCAATAAGTAATCCTTCGAATTGATGAAACATCGGGGTGTGGGAAACATCAATTTGCCGCCTGTAGCAGCGAGCAATGTTGAGCATTCTGACGGGAGGGTTTTTAACATTTTCCATCTCTCTGACCTGGCCATTTGACGTGTGAGGAGTCAGCACTTGACTGCCAAAATGAGGTTTGGCCCCTGATTTGACAAAAAATGTTTCCCAGTCGTCTCTTGCCGGGTGGTTTTTGGGCATGTTCAATGATTCGAAAGCATACCAGTCCCAGTCAACCTCGGGATAACTTTTGAGTGAAAATCCCAATTTTTTGAAAATAGCAACGATTTCCTCGATAGCCTGAGAGACAAGATGGAGATGGCCGATCGGGGCTTTTTTGCCCGGAGCCGTTACATCCACATAAGTTTTTGGTTTTTGGCTTCGAAGCTCTTGACGTCTTCCTTCAAAGACTTCCTCTGTCTCTTTTTTGACGCTATTGATCTTTTGGCCAAACTGGGCCCGTTTTGCCTGGGGGATTTTTGAGATTTGTTTGGTTAGGGTGGTGATTAAACCGTTTTTGCCAAAAATCTCGATGTAGACTTTTTCAAGATCAACAAGATTCCGGCATCGGGAGATTTTTTGGTGTGCTTCTTCGAAGGCCTTTTCTATTTGGCGATCCATTGAGGAGATTATATGTTAAGGTTTGTGTTTGGGGCAAACCGCGGCAACAAAAATATCAGCAGGTCTTCTCCACTTCGTTTCGGGGCTCCTCTGCTTTTTCGCAGAAAAATATCAGCATGCGAGATATATTCTTTTCCCGCTTCGCCCGAAAAAAATACCTCTCGAACTTAAAATTATCTTTAAGAACGAGAGGCGTTGCCACTTATATCAAGTGAAAATATTGTTGTCAAGACCATTAGGCAGCTAATTTATGGATGGCCAAATGTTTGAAGTACTTGTTGGATATTATGTAAATAGTCTAGCTCGACTTCAAAACCCCTTTTTTCACTAGTGGGGGTTAGCCTGAAAAGAGCTAGTTGATTTATAAAGAAATCATGGGGTATTTCAAAAAGTCGACGTACCGGTTGTTTTGAGCCTGGAACCAGAATACTTTCTGAGACCATAAATAGCTTCCCATCATTAGGATCCTCTACATACCTTATAGTAGTTGTTCGGGTATAGCCCGGCTGGTAATTGACGATTTCGCCATATTTATCGCCATAAGAAAAAAGTTCAAGAGCTTGAGAATCGGAAGTTTGAATAATTCTATGAAAAAAAATTCCGCAGGCTTCTTTAATTGAGTGCGGAGTCAAAAGTAAATTATTTTGACTTTCGGAAAAATCGATGTCTTCCCGTTCCACATTCCTCCTGTGAAAATTATATTATAGGCAGTGCAAATAATCAATTTGGAGCAAAATATTATGAGGTGATCTTCTCGACGATTTTTTTAAAAACCTGGTTGTCTTCTAGAGCGATTTGGGAGAGGATTTTTCGATCCAGTTCTACTTTATTATCTTTTAGCTTCTTGATGAATTGACTGTAAGAAAGATTGTACGGCTTTAGAGCTCCATTAATTCTGGTAATCCAAAGTGCGCGTATTTGGCGCTTTTTTTCTTTACGGCCGCGATAAGCATCCACTCCGGCGTGAACAACAGCTTCCTTGACCTGCTTGATCAGCTTTGATCGGCCCCCGCGATAGCCACGAGCCAAAGAAAGAATTTTTTTGTGTCTTCTGTGGGAGGTTACCCCTCTTTTGACTCGCATGGTATTTAATGCTTAATGACTAGCGTCTAATGACTAACGCTCTTTTGCCTTAGTCTTTTGTCGTTTAGCATTAGGTGATTAATTATACGGTATCAGCCTTGCTATATTTTTCTTTTCCGGCTTGGAGACATAGGCTACACGCTTGTATCTGGTTTTGGCACTTTTAGTTTTGGATTCTTTAAGATGGCTTGCCATCTGGCGCCTGCGCAGTATTTTCCCTTTTGGGGTTACCCTGAAGCGTTTGGCTGCTGCCTTTTTGGTTTTTAATTTCACCAGCTTTTTCCTCCTTTACTTTTTGAGCAGCTTTGGTTGGTTGCAGGACAGTAACAAATTGTCTACCTTCAAACTTTTCTGGCCGATCCTGCTGGGCAATATCTTCCAGGCTTTTGAGTATTCTGGAAAGCAGTTTTGGCCCAAATTCGGTATGGGCCATTTGCCTTCCCTTAAAACGAATACTTATTTTAACAAGATCGCCCTCCCCAAGAAACTTTTTGGCTTTTTCGAGGGCTGTTTGGAAATCATGTTCACCGATAAACGGTGAAAAGCGCACTTCCTTTAATTCCGTCTGTTTGGCGTGTTTTCTTGCTTCCTTCTCTCTTCTTGCCTCGAGGTATCTAAATTTTTTAAAGTCAATTATTTTGGCAACCGGCGGATTTGCATCTGGTGCAATTTCTACCAAATCCAATTCCTGCTCCCCGGCTTTTTTGAGGGCTTCGGCAATGGGCAAGATGCCAACTTGTTTACCCTCGCTATCGATGACTCGAAGCTCTCGGGCAGCAATTTGATTGTTTAGGCGCCAGTATCTCTTTACTTTCTGTGACCTCCTATTCTCTGTGGCAAGATACTATCATGATTTAGGATTTCTTATCAATATCGGCAAGAATTCTTTTTGACAATTCATCTTTGGTCATTTGGCCCAGATCCTTTCCCTCACGGGTACGCACAGCTATTTTTTGGGATTTTTCTTCACGGTTTCCAACAATCAGAAGGTAAGGAATTTTTTGCAAAGTAGCATCTCTGATTTTTGCCTGGAGGGTTTCCCTGCGACTATCAACTTCAACCCTGATTCCGACTGATTTGAGAGATTCGGGGACATTCTTAGCGTATCCTAGGAACTTATCGGAAACAGGCAAGACAATTGTCTGCACCGGCGAGAGCCAAACAGGCAGATTACCCTGGGTGTGTTCAAGGAGGATGCCAATAAAACGCTCCAATGACCCAAAAATCCCCCTGTGGATCATTACCGGTTGCTTTTTTGATCCGTCGCGGTCCACATATGATAAACTCATACGTTGGGGAATTTGGAAATCCAGCTGAATCGTCGCCAGCTGCCAGTCTCTTTTTTGGGAATCATAAATGTGAATATCAATTTTTGGTCCGTAAAATGCACCATCTTTTGGCTTTATGTCAAAAGATACTTTTGCGCTCTTTAAAGCTTTTTCGAGGTCACGTTCTGCCTCATCCCAGGTTTTCTTGTCCCCCATAGCTTTATCCGGTCTAGTCGCTAGATAAAACCTTGGTTTGAAGCCTAAAGATTTATAGACGTTAATGGTTAATTCGAGAAGCTTGTGAATTTCGTCTTGGATCTGATCGTCTCTGACGAATAGGTGGGCATCATCTATCACAAACTGGCGAATTCTCAACAGTCCTCCCAAAACTCCGGCAAGTTCTCTCCTGTGAAGAATCCCAAATTCGCTTAATCTTATTGGTAGTTCGCTGTAGCTGTGGATGCGGGAGCCATAGATCAAAGCCGCCTCCGGACAATTCATAGGTTTTAATGAGTAATCTTGGTTATCAACTTTTAGATTAAAAATATTTTTTCCAAAGTGTTCCCAATGGCCGGATTCTTTAAAAAGTTGACTTTTAACCATCACCGGAGTTGAAATTTCTTGGTATTCTTCTTTGGTCTTATCGCGGATAAACTCTTGTAGCGTCCTGTAGATGACCCATCCTTTAGGGAGCCAAAATACCACCCCCGGAGTGTATTCGTGAAACAAAAACAAATCGAGGTCGCGGCCGATTTGGCGGTGATCTTTAAGTTTTGACTGGCTCATCTTGCTTTGAGGTTTTCTTGAGCAGATTTTATAACTTCCGCGGAAAATTGGCCAAATATAGGGACAAAATCAATTTTGGAAACGAAGAGGCTAGCAATATAGATTATGGCGGCGGTTCCCAAACTTAAGCCTATTCCCCAGCCGATCCCTCCAGCCAGTCCGATTAAGAATCTTTTTCTGGCTGACGGATTGACCTCAATATAATACTTTTCGACTACTTTTTGGTTTGGGCTATTTTGGTTTTCTTCCGACATGGTTTGTCTCGATCGCCCGTCTTTGCCTTTCTGCTTTTTGACGAGTTTCAGGTAGAGAGTGACCATGATGGGCAACTTCGGCCACCTCTCTTTCTACGGGTGTTATGGGTTTTCCTTTCACTACGTATTGAGTTTCTATATCATCCAGCAAAGGTGGTTGGATTCCTGCTTCCATTTCCACTACTTCTCCGGCAGAATTTTTTCTAAATACCGGTATTCTTGGTGGAATGGGTTCTCGAGGTTTTTCTGAATTCTCAGCCATTTCTTTCATAATATCACGTTTGGATTTTTATCCCTACCAGAATTCCTTGATATCAAAATGTGGGTTCGACAGGACTTGAACCTGTGACCTCCACGATGTCAACGTGACGCTCTAACCAGCTGAGCTACGAACCCGCTCGTCGGAATTTTACCATTAACTATTAACCATTAACAATTGACTGAAGCTTATCCTTGGAGCATTAAAGTGCCTTGTTCGTGGACCTTCATTTGTTTGCCGGAAACCCAAGCAAGCATACC
>CAZBJS010000010.1:2880-14040 GCA_964492295.1 uncultured Gammaproteobacteria bacterium | reverse complement strand
TAAAGCCTTTGACGTTAGTCGTTAGTCGTTTTGCGATTTTACGGGCAGGAATAATCACTTTTCTTTGCTCACCCCCTCTCGACAATAGTTTCCAAAATACTCCTCTAAATTAAGTATTGAGGATTTAGTTTAGGGTTGTCAAGCCTTATCAGTGAATTAGTAAATTAGCGTCTAGCGTCTAGAAATTCGAAGAAGTCACTAAACGCTAACTTAACTAGACGCTAACAAACTATTAAAACTGTGCTGTCAAATTGTAGATGGGTAATATCACCGAAAGGACCAAAACGCCAACTCCCACACCTAAAACCACCAAAATTATCGGCTCCAAAGCAGTTGTCAGGTTGCGAACGGCGTTTTCGCTTTCGCCCTCAAAATAAACTGAAAGTCTCGCCAAAACCTCATCCATTTTGCCCGTTTCCTCACCAACACGGATCATCTGGCCAATAATCGGCGGGAAGGCAGGGTCAGCAGCCAATGGTTGGTAGAGAGGAGAACCACGTTCGACCCTGGAAATTGCTACCTCAATCCCTTCCTTAAAAGTATAGCTCGCCAAGATTTCGGAAACGACTTTAAGCGCAGCAATGATCGGAATGCCGGCACCAATTAGAAGCCCCAGGGTTCTGGTGAACTGGGAAAGAATCAGGGCTTTTCTGATTTTCCCCCAAATGGGCAGCCTCAGAATAATTTTGGAAAACAACTCGGCCCCACGCTTTGTTTTTGAAAAAACACTGATAGCATAAGACGCGGCAAAAACGCCTAATATCAAAAGCCACCAGAAGCTTCGGGTAAAATTGGAGGTGGCAATTAAAATTTTGGTGGGCAAGGGCAAAGTGGCACCAATTTCTGTATAAAGGCTAGTCAGCTTCGGAATCACAAAGATCATCATGATCGTAATCACGATAATCATAACTGCCACCACAATCGCCGGATAGACAAAAGCGCCTCGGGTTTTTGCCTTAAATTCTCGTTCCTTTTCTTGGGTTTCGGCAAGTTTTGCCAAAATCTTATCCAGTACTCCGCCGGTTTCTCCGGCTTCCACCAACTTCACATAGATGATGTCAAAAACTTTCGGGTGGCGGGCCATTGCCCCAGACAAGGCCATTCCTCCTTCAACATCTGCAAGAACTTCCGCCAAAACATGGGCAAAATTTTGATTTTTGGCCTGTTTTTCCAAAATCACTAAAGAATCAGCAAGCGGCAGCCCCGCCGAGATCATCGTTGAAAGTTGCCTGGTAAAACCGACTACCTCTGAAAAGGAAACCCTGCCCCTGATCTTGGGCAGCGATTTAACAATAGGCAAGCCTTCAGTTTCTCTCTTTTTGATCTCGATCGGAATTAATCCTTCTTTTTGAAGAGTTGTTACCAAACCCCGCTCGTCCATAGATTCAACCTCACCCGAGATTTTCTTGCCGTTTATATCCTTGGCAACAAAACGATAAAGTGACATATATGATTAGTCAGTTAGCGTCTAGACCTAATTATCTGGATCACTCTTACTTTTGCTGGTAACCAGACGTTCAAGCTCCTCCGGCCGAATACTATAACTTCTGGCCACATCCAAAGCTACTCTTCCAGCTTTAACCAGATAGGCAAGTGAGGCATCAAGAAGAATCATCCCAGCTTCCCCTGAAGTTTGGATGATATTGTCAATTTGATGAGTCTTGGCTTCTCGAATGGCAGTCTGAACTGCAGAGCTGGCAAGTAAAATCTCAACAGCCGGCAGGCGGCCGGAGCCAATCGCCGGCACCAATCTTTCCGAGATTATTCCGGCAATAATTGAAGAAAGCTGGAGTCTAATCTGGGGTTGCTGATTTTCTGGGAAAACATCAATAATTCTGTCAATTGATTGGGAAGCTGAGTTGGTATGCAAAGTAGCAAAAACCAAATGGCCGGTTTCGGCAACAGTAATCGCTGAAGCAATGGTCTCATAATCACGCATTTCGCCAACAAGAACAACGTCCGGATCTTCCCGAAGGGCGGAGCGCAGGGCCACCTCCCAAGAATGAGTATCCAGATGCATTTCTCGCTGAGATACTAAAGCCTTACCCTTGGGATAAACATACTCGATCGGATCTTCAATTGTTAAAATATGGACTGGTCGAGTTTGGTTTATTTCGTTGATTATTGAAGCAATGGTTGTTGATTTCCCATGACCTGTAGGACCGGTAACCAGAACAAAACCCTGACGCATTTTGGCGAAATTATGACAAATGCGCGGCAGATTTAACTCCTCAATGGTTTTAATCGTGGCGGGAATTAACCGTAATGCCGCCGAAATGTAACCTTTTTGAAAGTAAGCGTTGACCCGAAACCTGGCAACTTCTCCAAGAGCAAAGGAAAAATCAATTTCTTTGTTGACCAAAAGCATCTCTTTTTGCTCAGTCGTAACCAACTCAAAAACCAAATTTTCCGTATTCTCGGGTGTCAAAGGCGAGGTTGAAACTGGCATTAACTGGCCGTCAATACGAATAACCGGCGGCGAAGCGACCACCAAATGAAGATCTGAAGCCTCTTTTTTGACTAAAAGTTCCAGGTATTCTTGAATAGACATCAATTTAGTGATTAGTGTCTAGTGAGTTAGCGTTTAGTGAATTCTTCAAATTTCTAGACGCTAGACGCTAATTCACTAATTTACTTGCTTACTCCTCAGCCACTCTTAGAACTTCCTCAATAGTCGTGATTCCCTCAATGACTTTTAAAAACCCATCCTGCTTCATAGTGACCATTCCTTCAGCTATTGCCTGATTTTCAATCGCCTGCGCAGTTTCTCTGGCCAAAATCATCCTGGTAATCTTTTCGGAGACCACCAAAACCTCAAAAATTCCAATTCTGCCTAAATAACCTGTGTTATTACATTCTTTGCATCCCTGGCCGCCAAACAGCTGAAGTTTGCCGCCTTCAAAGTTATGGAATTTGCCCAAAACTGTCTTGAGCTGATTGACTACCTCTTCGTTGGAAACTCTGGGGACCCGACAGGAATCGCAAATTCTTCTTACCACCCGCTGTCCCCCTACACTTGTAACCGTCGAAGCAATCAAATAAGGCTCGGCGTGCATGTCCAGAAGTCGGGGCAGGGCCCCGGCAGCATCGTTGGTGTGAAGAGTGGAAAAAACTGAGTGACCAGTAAGCGAGGCCTGAATTGCCAAATCCGTAGTTTCCGCATCTCGAATCTCGCCTACCATGATGATATTGGGATCCTGGCGCAAAAATGAGCGCAGTCCCGAAGCAAAGTTCAAACCGGCCTGAGGATTAACCTGTACCTGGTTAACACCGGCAATCTGATATTCAATCGGATCCTCAAGAGTCATAATATTCACCTTCGTCGAGTTCAACTTTGAGAGAATCGAATACAGAGTCGTTGTTTTTCCAGAACCAGTCGGACCACAGATCAAAATAATGCCGTGAGGCCTGGCAATATTCTGTTCCAAATTGTGAAGGGCTCGTCCGCGAAGCCCAAGCTCAGGCAGTGTCGGTACACCGCCGGTTTTTTGAAGAAGCCTCATAACCACTTTTTCGCCATAGACGGTCGGCATGGTTGAAAGTCGCAAATCGAGTTCTTCTTGACCGACTTTGAAGTTGAATCTGGCATCCTGTGGCAATCTTTTCTCATCAATCTTCATATTGCCCAAAATTTTAATTCTGGAAACAATTGCGTCGTGAATTCTTCTGGGTAAAATCAGCTTCTCGTGCAAAATCCCGTCAATGCGGTATCTGATGCGCGTTTCGTTCTCAAGTGGTTCTATATGGATATCTGAGGCTCTTACTTTTATACCGTACTCCAGGAGCGTTGAGACTATTCGGGCAACTGGCGCTTCCCCAAGAATACCGACTACCGCAGTTTGGGCAGTCAGAGGCACTGCAACACCCGGGGAAGCTTCTTTGAGCGCCTCACCGACTTCAAACGAAAGTCCCCGGGTATACTGCTCGGCAATCGCCCGGTTGATGGCCTCGGCAGTGGCAATATAGGGCCTTACCGCCAATCCCGATTTTTTCTCGATAAATTCCAAAACCTGAAGGTCCAGGGGTTCAACCATCGCCACTGAAAGAGTTTCGCCTTCTTTAGCGATCGGCACAACCGTAAATCGTTTGGCGACATCCTCAGGTAAAAATGCTAAAACTTCCGGCGATATTGGCGCCTGATCCGGGGCCACGTAGGGGATGCCAATAACATCAGCTTTTGCCTGGATCAACTGTTCTTCCTTAACCCAGCCCATCTGGGAAAGAATTTTCTCGGCCGGTTCCTGTCTTCTTTTGGCCTCATTTTTGATAAAATCAAGCTGTTGCTTGGTTACAAGACCACGCTGGGCTAAAACATCCTCGATAAAAGCCGGCCTTTGGCCTTCAGCTGTTGTTGTTGCTTGGGCAGTATTAGCCATTTTTAGTTCATTTGGTCGCCAGACTGGGCTATTGGGCAATTAGAATAAAGTACGCAAAACCTACAGGCCTAAAAACCCAACTGAGCAATAACTAACTAATTTGATCATAGCAAATAATTCCCATAAATTGGAAATAAAAGCAGCGAGAGGTAAAATCAACGTTAACAAGCAGAAAATGGAGAAATTCTTCCCTTGCTATCTAATTTTGGGTGAAAGAACCATCAGGCGAAGAAACACTGAGGCGCTAGCCCAAAGCTTAGACATTGATCTGAAAATACCTTCACCTGACATTTTTCTAATTGCCCCTCAAAAAAACTCCTCCAACAGCAAACAGGCTTCGATCTCCATCGACCAGATTCGTCAGTTAAAAAGCCATATCTTCCAAAAACCAGTTCACCACTCCTACAAATTTGTCATTCTTGAAGATGCCCAGGAACTGACGCTTGAGGCTCAAAATGCCCTTCTGAAAATTCTGGAAGAGCCACCCACTCAGGTGATTGTTGTTCTTGAAGCACGTGATAAATCCCAACTTTTACCAACGATCAGATCCAGGGTCGTAAGCAGAATATTCTACAATCTCAAAAGACCACGTGAGAGTTTCAGCTTAATGGGGGAGGGGAAAACTCTCAATCAGCTGGAAAAATTAAGCCAAATCACAAATCCCCAAGATTGGCTTGATGACCAGATTTTGCTTCTGCATCAGTCCCTAAAGAGTAAGCTGGGGGACAATAATGCCAAGGAGATTCTAGAAATCAGCCAGATGATCGAAAAATGTATCCAGGCCAAAAAAATGATCGAGGCGAATGTGAATCCAAAATTTGTACTTTTCAATCTAGTCTTCAACCTACAGCCCCAAAATTAACAACGAGAGCAAAACAATTCCTTAAATCAGTTTGCGCATTAAGTACGCTTTAGGCATTAGACAATACAAGCTCAGGTTTGTTAAAATTAGCCAATGGATCGAACGTACGCAAACTGCATTACTTCTTGCAATGCCAAACACTGATAACTCCTATTTTATGAGTGCCAGCGAAAAAAACAAGCACTCTTACACCGCGCGTGACATTCAAATCCTCGAAGGCTTAGAGCCGGTACGCAAACGTCCGGGAATGTATATCGGCTCAACCGACATTCACGGACTACATGAGCTGATCAAAGAAATCGTTGATAACTCAGTTGATGAAGCTCTTGCCGGCGTTGCCAAAAATGCCTGGCTCCTCATCGGCCGCGACGACAAAATCACTGTCGTTGACGATGGTCGCGGGATTCCGGTCGAACCCCACCCCAAAGTTAAAAAATCAAGTCTTGAGGTCACCATGACTATGCTCCATGCCGGCGGCAAATTCGGCCAAGGTGCCTACAAAGTTTCGGGTGGCCTTCATGGAGTAGGTGCCTCTGCTGTCAATGCTCTTTCTGACTGGATGCGCGTCGAGGTCAGACGCGACCACAAGATTTATGCCCAAGAATATCGCCGGGGCGAACCAATCTCCAAGGTTGAGCCAACCACCAAAACACTCATCCCCAGTCTTATTCCCACCCCCAAAACTGGCACAGCTACTTTCTTTTTACCCGACAAATCAATTTTTTCAACGCTAAAGCCAGATTTCAAAACCTTAACCAAAAGGATCAAAGAAAGAGCCTACCTGGTCGCCGGTTTATTTTTTCATATCTTTGATTTAAGAACCGGTTCCGAGCTGCATTTTTATTTTGACGGCGGCATTGAATCTCTGGTGCGTCACCTGAACAAAGACAAAAACGTCGTCAATGAAAAACCTTTCTACGTGAAGAAGGATTCCGGCGGAATTTTGGTCGAGGCTGCCCTCCAGTATAACGATGGCTACACCGAAACCATCGAATCTTTCGCCAATGTCATCAACACCCAAGAAGGCGGCACTCACCTGACCGGCTTCAGAATGGCCTTGACTCGCGCCATCAACGATTACGCAAGAAAAAACGGATATCTCAAGGAGAAAGAGGACAATTTAACAGGCGAGGACATGCGCGAGGGCCTGACCGCTGTCGTTGCCATCAAAATGAACTCCGAAAACCTCCAGTTTGAGGGCCAAACAAAAACCAAGATTGGCAACGCAGAAGTTGCGCCTCAAGTTGCTCAAGTGGTCAAGGAAGGACTTGATACCTATTTGGAGGAAAATCCGCAGGAAGCCAGACGAATTATGGAAAAGGTAATTCTTGCTGCCAAAGCCAGGCTCGCCGCCAGAGCGGCCAAGGAGGCGGTTCTAAGAAAAGGGGCGCTTGAGGGAATGACTCTTCCTGGAAAACTTACTGATTGCCAGGAAAGGGATCCAGCCCAATCCGAACTTTATTTAGTTGAGGGCGACAGCGCCGGCGGCAGCGCCAAACAGGGAAGAGACAGAAAGTTTCAGGCAATTCTGCCCTTGAGGGGCAAAATCCTCAATACTGAGCGTGCAAGGCTTGACAAGATTCTGGAATTTGAGGAAATTAGGACTTTAATTATTGCTTTGGGTACCGGCATTGGCGATACCGTCAACATCGACAAAATTCGCTATCACCGAATTGTCATCATGACCGATGCCGATGTCGACGGTGAACACATCAGGACTCTTCTTTTGACCTTTATCTTCAGATATCTGCCCGAAATTATCGAAAAGGGTTATTTATACATCGCCCAGCCTCCACTTTACAAAATAACAATGGGCAAAGAACAATACTACGCCTTTTCAGATGAGGAAAAAGATCAGATCGTAAAGCAAAAAGCAAACGGCAGAGCCATAAATATCCAAAGATACAAAGGTTTGGGTGAGATGAATCCGGAACAACTTTGGGAAACAACCATGAATCCGCAAACGCGCATTATGAAAAAGATTACCATTGAAGATGCAGCCGAAGCCGATCATGTTTTCTCAATGCTCATGGGCGAAGAAGTCCCACCCCGCAAGCGCTTCATCCAAACCCATGCGAAGCTAGCTACATTAGACATATAAATTATTATGAGGAAAGCTAACGAAGCCCAACAAAAATTGCTCTTCGAGCCGTCTACGAATAGTAGTGCAAAGGCGAGAAGTAAAATTAGTTGGGCCAAGATAGCAACTCTTGATATTTAACCCTTATGGCTGATATTGGCAAAATCCAACCGGTTGAGATAGTCGAAGAGATGCAGCGATCCTACTTGGATTACGCAATGTCCGTCATTGTCGCCCGGGCACTGCCGGATGTCCGCGACGGCCTAAAACCGGTTCATCGAAGAATCATTCACGCCATGCAGCGAATGGGTGTAACGCATGCCGCCCACTATTCAAAAAGCGCCAAGGTGGTCGGCGAAGTCCTTGGTAAATACCATCCTCACGGCGACGTCCCGGTTTATGAAGCCCTAGTTCGCATGGCCCAGGATTTTGCCATGCGCTACCCCTTGATAGACGGCCAAGGCAATTTTGGCTCAATAGACGGCGATCCACCGGCGGCGATGCGCTATACCGAAACCAGACTGGCTTTAATTTCGGAAACACTTCTTTATGATATCGACAAGAAAACGGTTGATTTTGTCGATAACTTCGACGGCAGTCTTAAAGAACCGGTTTTTCTGCCTTCACTCTTGCCAAATCTCCTGATCAATGGAGCCTCAGGTATCGCCGTCGGCATGGCCACTAATATTCCTCCACATAATCTTGCCGAGGTAATTGATGCAATTGTTCATCTGATCGACAACCCCGAAAGCTCGGTCGAAGACTTGATGGAGTTTGTCCGCGGTCCTGATTTCCCAACAGGCGGTCAAATCTATGACATCTCAGAAATCACCGCCGCTTATGCTACCGGTCGCGGCAAGATAATTATGCGGGCACGCGCCGATATCGAGGAAAGCAGGGAAGGACGTTTCCAGATAGTCGTTTCGGAAATTCCCTATCAAGTAAACAAGGCAACGCTCGTTACCAAAATTGCCGAATTGGTTAAGGATAAAAAACTTGAGGGGATCGCCGATTTGCGCGACGAATCGGACAGAAAAGGCTTAAGAGTTGTCATCGAGTTGAAACGCGATGCCCGACCCCAATCGGTTCTTAATAATCTCTACAAGCATACTACCCTTCAACAATCGTTCGCCGCAAACTTGGTAGCCCTTGTTAACGGTACTCCCCAGATTCTCACCCTCAAAATGATTCTTGCGGAGTTTATCAAGCACCGCCAGCACGTCATTATCAAAAGAAGCCAATTTGAACTGGAAGAGGCCAAAAAGCGCGCCCATATTCTAGAGGGCTTAAAAATTGCCGTTGACAACATCGATGCAGTCATCGAAACGATCAAAAAATCAAAAGACACTACAAGCGCAAAGGTGAATTTAATGCAGAAGTTTAAGCTGACCGAAGTCCAAGCTCTGGCTATTTTGGACATGCAGCTCAAGCGCCTCGCTGCTCTTGAGCGTCAAAAGATCGAAGATGAGCTTACAATGACCCTTGAGGAAATTGCTTATTTGGAGGATCTTTTGATGCATAAGGAAAAAATCCTCAAGGTTACCAAGAATGAATTGGTAAAGCTCAAAGAAAGATTTGGCGATGACCGCCGGACTCGGGTTTTCAAGCAAAAACTGGGAGAATTTTCCGAGGAAGATCTAATCCCCAATGAGCCAACAATAGTCACGATCACAGTCGGTGGTTATGTCAAAAGGCAAGATATTGCTTCGTTCCGCACTCAAAGGAGGGGAGGCAAGGGAGTCAGTGGTATCACCACCAAGGAAGAGGACACCGTCGCCCAACTTTTTGCCACCAACACTCACGACAATCTTCTTTTCTTCACCAACCGCGGACGAGTGTTTCAACTTAAGGTTTATGATCTGCCGGAAAGCTCAAGAATCTCAAAGGGTGTGGCCATCGTCAATCTTTTGGATCTTGTTCAGGGTGAAAAAATTCTCTCTATTCTGCCTGTTAAAAAAGGGAAGGGTGTCGGTTCTCAAAATGCCAAGTTTGTGATGATGGCAACTCGCGCCGGCGTGGTCAAAAAGACCGAAATTTCAGCATATGAAGCTATCAGAAGGAGTGGCATTATTGCCATTAAACTTGCCCCGGGTGATAGTTTGCGTTGGGCTAAGCTGACCAGTGGTGATGACATTGTTTTTTTGGTCTCCAAGCGTGGCATGTCCATTAAATTTTCCGAGCGAGAAGTCAGGGCGATGGCCCGAGACACTATGGGCGTTCGCGGCATTAAACTCAAGCCCGGCGATGAGCTCATCGGCATGGATGTCATCGAAAAAAATACCAAAAATGCCGATCTTTTAGTCATTGCCGAAAACGGTATCGGCAAAAAAACCGACATCGCCGCCTGGCCAACACAACTTCGAGGCGGCGTTGGCGTCAAAGCGGCCAATTTAACAGACAAAACAGGCTACATCGTTTGTGCCCAAATTTTAACCCGCGAAGATGAAGCCCTAATTTTAACCACCCAAAAAGGCCAGGTTATCAGAACAACTCTGCGTTCAATTCCGAGATTAACTCGTGACACTCAGGGAGTAATCGTGATGAGACTTGCCGCAAGCGATAAAGTGGCAGCGGCTACGGTCATTCCCAAAAGAAAGGGGGATAACGAAGAATTATCAAAAGAATTCCGCAAACCAAAAAAACAAACCAAGAAAATCAAAAAGGCTGTCAAAAAGAGAGTCTTGAGACCTACTTCTAAAGTAAAACCCAAAGCCAAGCCTAAACCTAAGATCAAAAAGAACACGGCAAAAAAAACCACCAATAAATCTAAAAATATTAAGAAGAAGTAGATGGCGAAAAAGACTTTAAGAACAAATCAAAAACTTAAGAGGCCGCAAGGCTTCTTTTTTAAAAAAATGAGCCAGGCTGCAAAATTGGTTTTGGAAGACGGAACAGTTTTTGAAGGAGAGGCATATGGTGCCCGAATTCCAGTTGCCGGCGAGGTCGTTTTCGCAACCGGCATGGTCGGGTATGAACAAAGTCTCACCGACCCTTCATATTACGGGCAAATTCTTGTTTTTACTTATCCCCTGATCGGCAATTGGGGAGTGCCGCCAAAAAAATTTTGGGAATCCTCAAAAATTCAAGTTTCGGGGGTTGTCATCTCCGATTTAACCACTAGTCCTCATCACCACCTTATGCAAAAACCCCTAAGCGATTGGCTAGAAGAGGAAAAAATTCCCGCGGTTGTCGGTGTTGATACCCGTGCCCTCACTCAAAAACTGCGAGAGAGGGGAGTAATGCTTGGCAAAATCATCACGGGCGATCAAGATATCCCATTTTGGAACCCCAATGCCGAAAACCTAGTTGCTAAAGTCTCACCTCTTAAGCCTGCTGTGCACTCAATCTTTCAAGGAGACTCCTTTAAAGGTATGAAGATTGGCCTTTTAAATTGCGGGGCAAAGAAAAATATTTTAAGAAATCTTCTTGTGAGGGGTGCTACCGTTTACGAACTTCCGTGGGATTACGATCCTTTTTCCAATAATCTGCCGATCGACGGGCTGGTTATTAGCAATGGTCCGGGTGACCCCAAAATGGCCAAGGCTTCAATTGAAATTATCAAAGAGGCTCTCAGGCGAAAGATCCCTACATTTGGTATTTGTCTGGGTAATCAACTTTTGGCTTTAGCAGCCGGTGGTAATACTTACAAACTCAAATTCGGCCATCGGGCGCAAAATCAGCCGACAATCGAAGTAAATAGCAAAAGATGTTATATCACAACCCAGAATCACGGATACGCTGTCTCCGAGAAAAAACTGCCGGATGGTTTTCGCCGCTGGTTCTACAACGCTAACGACAATACTAACGAAGGCATCATCCACGAAAAACTGCCGTTTTTTTCG
>CAZBJS010000010.1:0-2780 GCA_964492295.1 uncultured Gammaproteobacteria bacterium | reverse complement strand
GGCGGCCAAACAGCCTTAAACTGTGGCCTTGAACTTACCAAAAAAAGAGTTTTTAGCCGATATCAAGTCCGGGTCTTGGGCACACCTATGACGGCCATCGAAAAAACTGAAGACCGCCATCTTTTTGCCCAAACACTCAGAGAAATAGATTTGAAAATCCCCAAAAGTATCGCGGCAAATACGGTGGTCGCAGCCAAAAATGCCGCATCCGAAATCGGCTATCCGGTAATGGTCAGGGCAGGTTTTTCTCTTGGCGGACAGGACAGTGGTGTCGCCAAAAATAAAAAACAACTGGTCGAAATTGCCACCCGAGCTCTTTCTAAACTAAACCAAATCTTAATCGAAGAGTATCTTGCGCTCTGGAAAGAAGTTGAATATGAAGTTGTCCGAGACAGGTTTGATAACTGTATCACCGTTTGCAATATGGAAAATATTGACCCAATGGGTATTCACACGGGCGAATCAATTGTCGTTGCTCCTTCTCAAACTTTAAACAACTTTGAATATCATCGTCTTCGCGAAATTTCTATCAAAGTAATCAGACATTTGGGAATAATTGGTGAGTGTAATATCCAGTTTGCGCTCAACCCAAACCCAAAATCGGGTGGCAGTAGTGGAAGGGATCCCGACAGCGCGGAGTTGACCGAACAAAACCAAAACACGCTACGAGTTACCAGTCGACGAGCACTGGCGGGAGGGAAACGACTGACAGGACCCGATTTTGGCGATCTCGACTATCGCATCATCGAAGTCAACGCACGGCTATCCCGAAGCTCGGCGCTTGCCAGCAAAGCTACAGGTTATCCTCTGGCCTATATTGCCGCCAAACTTGCCCTGGGCCGTTCGCTTATAGAGCTTAAAAATTCCGTTACTAAAAAAACCATCGCCGCCTTTGAACCGGCTCTTGATTATCTTGTCGTCAAATTTCCGCGGTGGGATTTTGCCAAGTTCATAAAGAGTCAAAGTGAGATAGGCACCTCAATGCAATCGGTTGGCGAGGTAATGGCCATCGGCCGAAAATTCGAAGAAGCAGTCCAGAAAGCAGTCAGGATGCTGGATATCGGTTTTGAAGGAATATTGGACGAAAAATCACCAGATATCAATTGGCAAAAACCAACACCCTGGCGAATTTTTTCTATAGCCCGTGCTATCAAAAACAATACTTCAGTCGAAAAGATATATAAAGTAAGCGGCATCGACCCATTTTTCCTTGCGAAACTTAAAAATATCGTCGAGTTGGAAAAAGATACTTCAGGGGTTAGCCTACAGAGGCTTGATCAACCAATGCTTCAAAAGCTCAAACAGTACGGCTTCTCAGACACAAGAATTGCCAAATTAACAAATTCAACACCAGAAGAAGTCAGAACAAGAAGAAAAAAATTTAAGCTTCATCCGGCGGTTAAACAAATTGACACTTTAGCTGCCGAATATCCGGCTGCTACCAATTATCTTTATCTGACCTACAATGGAGAATCAGATGATATTGATGAGTTCACAGTTCACAGTTCACAGTTCACAGTCAAAAATAAAACCGTCAACCGTCAACCGTCAACCGTCAACAAACACAATCACAAAGTGATCGTATTAGGTTCCGGGCCTTACAGAATCGGTTCCTCGGTCGAGTTTGATTGGTGCTCGGTGACCTGTGCCCAAATTGCCACCCAGAATGGCCTTTCGGCAATCATCGTAAACTGCAACCCGGAAACTGTCTCAACAGACTACGATATGGCCCAAAGGCTTTATTTTGAGGAATTGACAGAGGAAACAGTTGCCGAAATTTACCAAAAGGAAAACCCTAAAGGTATTATTGTTTCCATGGGCGGCCAAACTCCGAATAACCTTGTCCCAAAACTGGCAAAGTCTGGCTTAAAAATCCTCGGGACTAAACCTTCATCGATCGACAGGGCAGAGGACAGAAGTAAGTTTTCAAAACTGTGTGACAGCCTCAAAATCAATCAACCTGTTTGGAACAAACTCAAAAATATCAAAGAAGCAGTCGCTTTTGCAGAAAAAATCGACTATCCGGTCTTGATACGACCATCCTATGTTCTTTCCGGCACCGCCATGAATGTTGCTTTCAATTCGGGTGACTTAAAAGAATATCTTTCTCTTGCTGCCAGAATTTCAACAGAATATCCTGTAGTAATCTCCAAATTTCACCAAAATGCCAAAGAAGTTGAAATTGATGCGGTCGCCGCCGACGGCAAAATCCTCTGCTGGGCCATCTGTGAGCATGTCGAGAATGCCGGCGTCCATAGTGGCGACTCTTCAATGGTTTTGCCCGCCCAGAAACTACACTCACAAACCGTCAAACAAATCGAAGAAATCACCCATAAAATAGCCAGGTCTCTAACAATTACTGGACCTTTCAATATTCAGTTTCTTGCACAGAACAACCAGGTGATGGTCATCGAGTGCAATCTGCGTGCCTCGCGAAGTCTTCCCTTTGTCTCCAAAGTTACTGGCATCAACTTTGCCAAAGTAGCCACCGAAGCCATTCTAGGCAAACTGTCAACTGTCAACTGTCAACTGTCAACTGTCAACTACGTCGGCGTTAAAGTACCTCAATTTTCCTTCGGCAGAATTAAAGGCGCTGATCCGATCCTGCGAGTCGAAATGGCTTCAACCGGCGAAGTTGCCACCTTTGGTGATGACGTTTACGAAGCATTTCTAAAATCTCTAATTGCAACCGGCCTACGCCTGCCCAGAAAATCAGTTTTTATTTCTTTGGCCGGCGATGAAAACAAAGCCGAATTTTTAGAAAGCGCCAAAAAACTTGG
>CAZBJS010000009.1:8876-15670 GCA_964492295.1 uncultured Gammaproteobacteria bacterium | reverse complement strand
ATGTCGAGGACTTTCTGGCAACCGATTACGGTAAAGCGATTGTCACCAATTCCTCAATCCAGATACTTCTGAAGCAATCGCCGGCGGCCATTGATTTGGTCTCCGACGTCTTTTATCTTTCCGAGGGCGAAAAGCATCTGCTTTTATCTGCCGATGTCGGCGAAGGCATCTTTTTCGCCGGCCCCAATCACGTGGCCATCCGAGTTGTCGCCTCACCGGATGAACATGCGCTGGTAACCACCAACCCCGAAGAGCTTCTTGAGATGCAGAAAAAAGCCCAGCAAACATAATTGATACATTGCTAAATTGCTAAATTGTTAGATTGACTATCCAACAATTCAACAATATAACGATTTAACAATATAACAATCTCCTGCTTCATGTTATATTTAACTTAGAGCCACGCTTTCCGCGGGGTCGAGTTTCAGTCAAATGGCTACAGAACCCGATCAGCCTAGAGAAGACCTCGAAAGATCAACCGAAATAACAGTAACATACGGCCCCGAAGCCGTCGGCCGGGTCCGCAAAGTGACCACATGGGTTGCGGGTAAGGCTATTGACGGAACAGCCAAGGCAGTTGAATATACCGGTAAAGCAATACAGTACGCGGGGCAGGGAGTCCAGGCAGCAGGTACGGGAATATCGGCAGTCGGTATGGGAATTTCCTCAACTATAGGAGCAATCCCTATTGTTGGTATACCATTCAGAGTACTCGGTATGGGCATTAATGGTGTCGGGAAAGGAACCCAACTGTTCGGGAAAGGAGTTCAGGGTTTAGGAAAAGGCGTTGAGTCTGCAGGGAAAGGACTTGGGAAAGTAAAACAGGGTTTCAATAACTTAGGAGGGCTTCTTAAATCCGGGAAAAATATTGCCCAATTGTCAAAACTTGCAGGAGGCCCGGTGGGTTGGGCTATGCTTGCAGGAAACCTACCATTTGTCAAGCAGGTCAAAGACATTGCAAAGAAAATCGCTCTTGGCATTGGAGCGTATTTACTTTATCTTCTTCTAAAGTTCGCCCTTAAAATCGCCGGCGCCATCGTCGGTTTTGCCTTCGGAGCAATCAGCGGTTTACCACTTCTTGCCATTCCCGTTGTCGGTCCCTTTTTGTACCCCGCCTGGGTCGCCTATTGGACGGTTCGCGGCTGGATGGATCCGATTGGCACTATCCACCTCGCCACTCATCCCTGGGAAATTTTCAACAAACCTCTTAGCTGGGGTAAAAGTGCCTTCAATACGGTCACTGGCGGCCCGATTAATGTCGGCATTCCGGTCGGCAGTACCCTAAGCGGCGCTTTAAGCGCCGTCGGCAGTTTCTTCAGTGGTCTCGCCAGTACCATTGGGGGCGTGGTGACCGGAGCGGCTGGGGGGCTTTTTGGAGCAGTTACCGGGGCTGCCAACTTTGTCGTTTCCGGATTGGGTGGCGCTGCTACTGCCGTTGCCGCAGGTGGTCCAGTGACCCTTGTTGTTGGCGGCACGGTCGCCGGGGTCACTACACTAGGAGTTCTAAACCAGGTCAATACCGCCACCAGCTTCTTCTCAGCCCAACAAGACGCCGTCATCGGCGGCACCGGCGACAACGAGCTTTTTACGATCACCAAAACTGCAAGTGACAACCACTTCGAAAATGAAGAACTGCCAGAAGACATCACCTATACCATTACCCTGACGGCTAAAGTCAACTTAAGCGATATAAGCGTTAGTGAAAAAATTGAAGTCCAAAGAAAAAGCCGTTCAGGTTTTGCTATCAATCGTGATGCCGACTCCAATCTGATAAATCCACCCTGCGGAGGGGTCTCGTCGCTTACAGCCGGTTCCCTCTGGACTTGCCAACTGAGAATCGCGGCAGACAGTATCGTTAACTTCTCAGACTCGATCGTCACCAACACCGTTACTGTCACAGCAAGCCAAGAGGGTAGTGCGCCAGTTACCGATAGCGCTTTCGCCATTACCACCATCGGCAACCCGCCGGTTGGCTGTCCAAACGACTGGCCAACAGATCACGGTTATATCACCCAAGGTCCATTGGGCCAACCAACCCACGCTAAAGAATCTGCTGACGGCTGGCCAGCCATTGATATAGCCGCTCCTGGGGGAACACCGACCTATGCGACATTCGCCGGTAGGATATACCGTGTCGTCAACGATTCTTGGGGCGATGGCTTTGGTACCCATGTCGTCATTGAGGCAGATTGCGATGGCAAACGCTTCCGGGCCATGTGGGCACATTTGAAATTAAATAGTATTGATCCGGCAATCAAGGTAGGTACTGAGGTCAAGCTCCACCAATTAATCGGTGAGATTGATGATACAGGGGCTTCGGAAGGAGATCACCTCCATTACGCCTTTAATGGTCTTGAGATGGAAACACCGTATATCCCCCAGAACCCCAAAACCCAAGACTGCAGCAGCGCCGAATCCTGCGATGTCGACTGGTGAAAATGGCTAATCTAACCACAACAATCCAATTATTAAAAAGGGTAGGTGCATTTTCGGCAGTTTTAGTAATCGTCATTGCCCTTGTCGGATTAATAATTTTCCGACTGACCCGAAAAGCTCAGTCGCCAACCGTGGCTCTTTCACCGCCGGTTATCAATCAAAATCCGGATCAAAAACAGCCAATTTCCTTTGATTTCAAGAAGGCCCAAACTCCCAAGATACCCAAAGAGTTGCCGGTTTTTTCGGCAGCTCCTTACGCCATAACTGATGCGGCAGCCAAAACTTTGGCGGCAACTTTAGGGATTTCGGGCGAACCGACCTTGGCTAAAGAGACAACTTTGGACGGCAAAGAATATACCTGGGAACAAAACGACCTGAGGCTGGTAGTCAGTCAAACAAATCTTCAGTGGAGGAACTTGGGATATCGAAAGGGAGTGTTGCCCAGAACAGGCGGGTTCTCACTTGATCAGCTACAGGGGAAAGCCGATTCTTTTGTCAGCAAGATTAGCATCTTAGGCGAGGATCGGCAAATAATTCCCTCAAAAACAAGGTACCTGATTATTTCCGGAAATTACCTTTTGGATGCCGACTCTTTTGAAAATGCCCAGATAATTGAGTTTTCTTATAGCAAAAACCTCGACAGCTTGCCTCTTGTTGGCAACTACCCCCAAACCCCCTATGCCAGTATTCGAGTGACCAAAGACGGCGAGGTCATCTATCTTGTCTCAAGGTTTTTCGAAGGGTTCTCCCAGGGTTCATCATACCCGCTTAAGAGTACCAAACAAGCCTTTGAGGAAATCAAAAGGGGACAAGGGGGGGTGGTGCTGACTCAAATTACCAATGATAAAGGCCAACCGCTGGACGTGTACAGCCGTCCGGAGGCTATCCAAGAGGCTGCCATTACCGATATCCACCTTGCCTACTACCTTCCTGAGGATACCAAAGAACCCATTCAGCCGATTTTTGTGGCCGAAGGTACTTTCCGAAAAGAAAACGAACAAGGCCGGATTGTAATTTACTTGCCGGCTGTCAAAAATCTACTTAAGGCGAAACCTTAATGCTCTGACCGCTTTGGCACCAAGGACCTCATTAATTGCCTCTATCAGCCCCTCAGAACGCATTTGAAGCTCAGAGGAGACTAGGGGCGAGTTGACTACTAATGTCAATGTTCCGCCCTTAAAAGTGGTCGGTTTGACCGATTCAACAATCTCCGGCGGCAAGTCGCGGCAGACCGCCTTTAGGGCATCTTTGGCCGCTTCTCTCACCCGAAGCGCCACCAGCGCCGGCGCAATTTTTGTGCGAGTAGGAATTTCCCTAATTAAGCTACCAACCGGCTTAAACATATAAAAATAATCGCTACATTGCTAGATTGCTATATTGTTGAATAGAAAGAAAAAGTCTTCAATATAACAATTAAACAATTTAACTATTTAACAATTAGACTATGACTGAAGTCGGACTGGCATGATGATGTGGAAAAACTCGCTTCCCCCTCCTGCGCCGGTTAATCTGCCCGGGGCCAAACTTTCAATCATTTCAAAATAAACTTCCTCATCGTCAATTACCGAAAGGGCATCCAGAAGATAGCGGAAGTTGAAAGCGATTTCTCCTCCAGCTCCTTCCATCGCCTCAAGCACTACTTGCGCTTCGTGAGCCCCAACCTGGCTGGTGGTGGCGCTGATTGCCAGGTTTTTCCCTTCAAATTTTAGCTTAACGATATTGCCGGAATCTCGGGCAAATATTGAAGCGATCCGGACTTGTCTGGCGAGAGTCGACTTTGAAATTCTGATCTTGGTTGGGAAAGTATTGGGAATGATCTTCTGCCAAGCGGGGAACTCCCCCTCAATCAAGCGCGATGTGAACTCGATGTTTGCCACCCTGAAGTTAACTTGATTTAAATCATCACCAACAACCATAGTTACCGTTTCCTTCTCGGGGTCGCCAAGGTTTTCGCCAATGATTTTGGCCACTTCTCTTAAATTTTTTGCCGGAACAATAATTTTTAAGGCTGGCATTTCTTCTTGGGCTTTAGTCGCCATAAAACTAAGCCTGTAGCCGTCGGTTGCCACCGCCGAAATTCTCTTTTTCTCGCAACTTATCAAAACCCCCGAAAGCACCGGTCTGGCCTCATCAGAAGCAGCACAAAATTCCACCTTCCTGATGCAATCCGCCAGATCGCGGGCACTGGTTCTGATCTCTCTACCCGATTCAATTTTTGGGATAGCGGGAAACTCTTCGGGAGGCATCGTTGCCAGCCTCGCACTATTCCCGCCCGCCGCAACCACTATTTCCTCCCCGAGCCTCTCGACAGCTATTTCTCCTTCCGAAAGCTGCGAAACAAATTCCGTAAGAACTCTTCCAGGAAGGGTAATTTTGCCGTCTACCCCTCCTTTACAGGGCACGCTGACCTTTGTTGCCGTTTCCAGGTTCGTTGAGAGAATTTCAAGCTTATTCTTCTCTACCGAAAGTAAAATATTAGAAAGTATTGGCAGACTGGCCTTGGCAAATAACGACTTTTCGCAGGCAGAAAGTGCTTCTGAAAAATCAACTTGAGAAACCTTAAACTTCATATTCCCTGGAGCAGAAACCCATTTTTTGGCAAAAGCCAGTGGAGCAGAGGCTTAATGAATTATACTGCGCTTTCGCCAAAAAACCTATTCCCAAAAACTTCATCCTATACTGTTTATTTTTTATAATATTTAATTATTATTCTTAGATAGTATTATTGTTGATTTCTTCAAAAGTCGTCTAAGCCCCCCACAACTTGAATGTTGATAACTTGTTGGGGACCCAACCCAAGCGTTGAAAACGGATGGGCTATTGGTGGAAAAGCGACTCCACCCTGAGTATCTCGTCATAAGTCAGTCTGTCCTGAATGATTACCCGCTGGATTTTCTCGATGCCGTAAATGATCGTCGAGTGATCTCTGCCCCCAACAATTTCGCCTATCTCCCCAAGTGGCAACTTGAGCTCTTTACGCAGGAGATACATCAGGACCTGCCTTGCCAGAACCAAGCGTTGTTTCCGTGAGGGGCTACAAAGGTCGCCTGTTCTCACCCTGAAGTAGTGGCAGACTGCGCTGATTACTGCCTCCTTGCTTGGTTTAACAAAAGCCGTGGGCTGGCTCACTTTCACGAACTCTTGGACCTCATCTGGGGAAAGTTTCCCGCCGGAGAGGGCAATTCTGGCGGAAAGGGAGGTGAGTATCCCCTCAAGCTCTCTTGCTCCTCCTTGACAACTTTCTGCGATAAAGCTTGTCGTCGCCTCATCAAGGGGCAGACCCCTTCCCTGGCACTTACTTTTAAGAATCGCAATCTTCATCTCAAGATCCGGAAGACCAATGTCGGCAGCCATTCCACTGATGAATCTACCCACCAGCCTCTCCTTGAGCTTGCCGAGCTCTCTTGGGTGGCGGTCGCAAGCCAAGACTACCTGCTTGCCGCCGAGTAAGAGTTCATTAAAAGTGAAAAAGAACTCGTCCTGGGTGCTTTCTTTGCCGGCTAAAAATTGGATGTCGTCAACTAAGAGTAAATCAACTTTTCGGTATTTTTGGCGGAAAAAGGCTTGTGTTTTGTTTCTTAAAGAATCAATGTATTCGTTGGTAAATCTTTCGCAGGAGACATAAACGATTTGCAGATCGCCGATTTTGGCGCAAACAGCATTACCGATTGCCTGAATAAGGTGCGTTTTGCCGACACCTGTTGGGCCGTATATTAAAACAGGGTTATAAAGCGACCCCAAGTTGTCAACAATATTCTTGGCCGCCAAAAAAGCCAGATTATTCGTACCGCCTACTACAAAATTATCAAAAGTAAAGCCTCCATTGAGTGATCCCGGCTGGTTTTTGGCCATAACGCTTTGGGGGACTCCCGAAAAAAGCGGTCCGTTCTTGGCCGCACCTTGAGCATTTTTTTGGGAAACCACAAAAATGATTTCAAGTGGCACCTGGGTGACCTTTTTTGCAGCTTGGGAAATTAGGGGGGAATAACGAGTTTCAATTTGCTCTCTTAAAAAACTGTTTTTGAAGGCCACGATCAACAGATTTTTTTTATCTCCTTTTTTAAACTCGAGAACATAAGAGCCTGAAAACCAGGTTTTAAACGTTGACGGAGAAATCTGTTTCTTAATAACCGCCAGGATATTACTCCATTTTTTTTGGCCTTCTACGGACATTTACACCTCAAAGATTTAAGCTTGGATGGTCAATTTATTTGCAGGCTTGTTCCTAAAACTGCGGGCGGCAATAGGGCCACGTTTGCTTGGAAGATCAGGCTGAAGAATGGTTAAAATTTGCCCACTACCAATCATTACAGAAGTTTTCCACAGTTGTCAACACTGCAAATTTAATGTGGAAAATG
>CAZBJS010000009.1:0-8776 GCA_964492295.1 uncultured Gammaproteobacteria bacterium | reverse complement strand
ATCATTACAGAAGTTTTCCACAGTTGTCAACACTGCAAATTTAATGTGGAAAATGAGGCTAAATTCTCCTCCCCTCTCTTGATCTTGCGGGGTTTTTCTAGTAACCTAATGATCTAGGCTATTGGGTAATTAGGCAAGTAGGCTATTAGGGAAGCCTAACGATCCAACAGCCTGATAGCCTAACGACCTAACGTATGCCTAAACGAACTTACCAACCCAAAAAAAGAAAAAGAGCCAAAACTCACGGGTTTAGAAAGCGAATGCGCACAGCCGATGGTCGCCACGTTTTGAGGCGGCGCCGAGCCAAAAAACGAAAGAGACTGACGCCTTGATTGCAAGGATGTTGCCCTCCAAGAATCGCTTAAAATTGTCTGATTTTAAATCCCGGCAGAGGCAAGGAGACACTAGAGTTGCCAATGCGGATTTTGTGTTAAATTTTAAAAAGCAACCTCATTTCAAGGCAGCCGTGATCGTAGGCAGGCGAGTCGCCCGAAGAGCTGTTGACAGAAACCGGATTAAAAGACTAGTATTTGAAGCCTTAAGAGATATCGCCACTATCAACGGCGAGCTCAAAGTCAGTGTCCAAAAAAATATTGCCCACTTCAAAAAACAAGAAGTTCAAAAGAGTCTGGGGGAAATGATCGCAAAAATCCGATGAAAACACTTACCAAAGCGCTAATTGGTGCCTATCAGATAATTTCTACTTCCATATCGCCGTTGCCCGCCTGTCGCTTTCGGCCAACCTGCTCTCAATACGCCATGGAGGCTATTGAGAAATACGGAACTGTTAAAGGATTGGTCTTGGCGATTAGGCGAGTCGCCAGTTGTCATCCGTTTTCAAAAAGAGCTGTTTATGATCCTGTTTAAATACAAATCCGAAGCACGGAATACGAAACTCGAAACAATGTCGAAATCTAAATGTTCTAGTGCTTAAAACCTTTTGAGAATTTTGAATTTATGTCATTTGAATTTGTCCCGGATTTCGAAATTCGGATTTCGAATTTACATTAAATGAATCCTTTTGAAGTTTTCTTAACCACGCCTATTTTGAATCTTTTAATTGCTTTCTATCAAGTTCTTGGGGCAATTCACCTCCCCGGCGCTTTAGGGTTTGCCATAATTTTTTTGACTGTCCTCATCCGTTTGATACTTTGGCCCTTAACGACTGCCCAGCTTAAAAGTAGCAAGAAAATGGCGGAACTTAAGCCACACCTAGATCGTATTAGAGCAGAGCACGGTCATGATAAAGTCAGGCATCAGCAGGAAATGGGTAAACTCTACAAAGAACATGGGGTGAACCCTTTGGCCGGTTGCCTGCCACTCCTCCTGCAAATCCCGGTGTTTATTGCTCTTTACAATGTCCTTTTAAAAATTGTCGATTTTAATAAAGCTGACTTTCTTGCAAGTATCAATGATAGACTTTACTCCCCCGTACTTTATTTAGAAAAGATTCCCGGCACTTCATTTATAGGATTTAACCTTTCCGCCAAACCCAGTGAGTGGCAGCAGATTGGCTTCTTAATCCTCCTAGTTCCACCAATAACTGGCGCACTTCAATTTATCCAGTCAAAAATGATGGCACCCGCTTCGACTGCGAAGCGAGGCGAGCCCGCCGCAACTTCCAAACCTGCAAAAACAAACGAAAAACAAGGCCTAGAAGACTCGATGGCCCAAATGCAGTCCCAAATGATTTTAATAATGCCGGCAATGATTGCCTTCTTCTCATACGGTTTCCCAATCGGCCTTTCCCTTTACTGGAATACATTCACCCTGATCGGGATTATCCAGCAGTACCTAATTGCCGGTCCTGGCTCACTTGCTAAGTATCTGCCACAACAATGGCGCAAGTAGCACTGCGAAAAGGAGGGAGTAAAGTGCCTAAAGTAAAACTGGACGAAAATTTGGTTGCAGAAAACATCAAAGAAATAATCGAAAAATTGGCGATTTCGGCAACCATTGAAGTTTCGCGAATTGAGAAGACATTTTTTATTGACATTTCATCGGAAGATTCAGCGCTTTTAATTGGCAAACATGGCATTAATCTTGATAGCCTTCAGTTTATTCTTTCAGTTCGCCTTAAAACCATAACTGGCGACGACGATTTTGAAGTGTTTGTTGATGTTGGCAACTGGCGAAGACAAAAAGAAGAAAGGCTCAAACAAGTTGCTTTCTCTGTTGCCCAAAAAGTGGCTCAGTCTAAAACCCCTGAAGCCCTTTATAATTTAAAAGCCAACGAGCGACGGGTGATCCATCTTGCCCTCACCGGTCACTTGGAGGTTGAAACACTCTCCGAAGGTGAGGGCATTGATCGGCATTTGATGATCAAACCCAAATAGGCAATTGGGCCATTAGGCAATTAGGCAGGTAGGATATGAGGTAATCCTAACAACCCAATAGCCCAAAGACCTAACTGCCTAATCGATGGCCAAATCAGACCTTCTTTTTCTGGGAATTGTCGCCACTATTCCCATTCAGTTGAGTAAATTTTTCTGGCCGGATTTTTCTTATGTTTTGGGGATACCGGTGGATTATCAGGCAATCACTTTTTACGCCAGCGACCTTTTTATATTTGCTTATTTAATACTTTTTACTCTTGAGCACGCCCGAAAGCTTCCGCAAATCTTGGCGGACAGAAAAATCTTAGTTGCCAGCTTGGCGCTTTTTAACCTGTATTTGGCAATCAGTGCCCTTTTAATTTCCCCCTCCAAAGCTGTTTCCCTCTACAGTTCTTTGCGGGTTTTCCAGTTTAGCCTGCTGGCTCTTTTTGCTCAAATTACCCTGAGCAGTAATCGTCTTTCCAATCTTTCTCAAAAGCTGCTGCTTTTTTCTGCCTTCTGGCAATCATCAGTCGTTATTCTTCAATTCATCTTTCAAAAATCACTAGGACTTTGGATTTTGGGAGAGCGGAGTTTTGACTCGACTACCACCGGCATTGCCCATACGGGGCTTATGGGCAGTCAACTTTTGAGGCCTTATGGTACCTTTCCCCACCCAAATGTTGTCGGCGCGTTTTTGGTAATAACTCTTTTAGTCAGTCTGCCCACCTGGCACCGAACCACCGCCAGAATCCCGGCTTTGTCCACGGTAATTGTGGCTCTTTTGGCTGCCATTTTGACCTTTTCAAAAACGGCTATCTTGGCTCTGGGCACATCGCTATTGGTCGCGGTCGGCAAGGTTGGCTATATCCTTTTGGGTCTTTCTTTATTAATTCTATTGGTCATTGTGGGGCCAACTTTATTGCCGGATGGGCAATTGGCCTCCGTCGCCGAAAGATTAATCCTTGCCCAGGCAGCGTTTGATATTACTTTAAAAAATCCCCTTTTTGGTGTTGGCAGTGGAAATTTTATTGCTGAGCTTGCCAGACTTAATCTTTTTTCGCTTTCGGAGGTTAGACTCCTTCAGCCAGTACACAACGTGTTCCTTCTAATTCTTGCTGAAAGTGGCATCGCCGGACTTTTGTTGTTTGCTCTTTTTCTGGCAGTCGTTGCAAAGAGGGTTGACAGCAGCCAAAAGCTAGTCTTATTTATGGTGATTTTGATCTATGCGAGTACAGACCATTTTTTTTGGACTCTTCATCAGGGTAGGTTGCTTTTTTGGCTAGCGATTGCTTTTATTCTTTCCTCGCCCAAAACAGAAAACTCAGCCAAATCAGTCAATCGCAAGGCCCAACTACTCTCAAATCGCAGGTAGTGTTATATTGAAAGTCAATGATTGGCAAGGTTTTTTACAACGCCGGCTCACAACTGGTCGGCAAGGGCTTCACGGCAGGCGCTACTCTTCTGGTTACCCTTTTTATAGGCCGAGCCCTCGGTCCCCAAGGTTTTGGCGAGTTCACAAAAATTTTTGTGTATGTGGGCTATTTCTACATTGTCACTGATTTTGGTCTCAACAGCATTTTCGTCAAGGGGGCCCAAGAGAAATCCCTCGTCTCCTCGCTTAAAGTGCTGGTTGGTCTCAGGTTGTCACTTTCACTTGTCCTTGCGCTCTTGGCAGTTTTGATTGCTTCTTTTTTGCCTTATGACCCCAATTTGGCTACTGGTTTTAGCCCGACAGTCAAAATTGGTATCGCTTTGGCTTCTCTGACCATTGTTACTCATGCTCTCTACACTACGGCCAATGCATTTTTCCAAAAAAAATTACGCTATGATCTTTCAACAATTGCCGCCATTGTCGCCTCGACAGTTGTTCTTTTGGTAACAGTCGCCGTCTCCGCCCGAGCGGCTTCTCCCTTACCTTATGTATTTGCTTATGTCGCCGGAGGTGCAGCGTTAGTGTCTGTTGCCTACTTGTTGATCCGTCAGAAGTCAGGTGAGTTTGTGCTGCCTGTGTTTGATTTGGGAAAGTTTAAAGAGTCGTTTTCATCCGCCTGGCCCATCGGTCTGGCCTTAATTTTTAATCTTATTTACTTCAGAATTGATGTATTTATCCTGGCCAGTGTTCGTCCAAGCGGGGAAGTCGGTCTTTATGGGCTTGCCTACCAGTTTTTCGAGGCAACTCTGGCGGTGCCGATCTTTTTTGCCAATGCCATTTTCCCCCTGCTCATTCAAAGTTACAAAAGGGGGCTTGGGCCCCTCAGAGCTCAACTTGCCAAGTGGCTGGGGTTGATGTTTTTAGTTTCTTTGGTGGCGACGGTTCTCCTTTTTGGGGCTTCTTTTTTGATTCCCGCGATCTACGATTCCAGATTTGAGGGTTCAGGGGCTGCCCTACAAATTCTTGCTTTGGGCCTGCCCTTTTTCTTCATCTCGGTTCTTCTATGGCATCTTTTAATCATCTACGAGAAGCAGCGATACTTAATTCCTATTTACGGTTTCGGCGCAGCCTTTAATTTAGTGGCCAATTTACTTTTAATTCCCATCTGGGGGTATTTGGCCGCAGCCGCGATCACCGTTGTTTCGGAAGCAATAATTTTAGTGCTTTTGGCTCTAGTTTCGATTAAAATGACATTCGCCCGCCAGCAGAGGAATGGGGCGAGCACGGAGGCTCGGGGTATTCGCCGAGTCGAAAATAAACTGGCTTAAATGGGCGCAAATCAATGACTGAAGTTTATTGTGATGGAGGATCACGGGGCAATCCTGGCCCGGCCGCTTATGGTTTTGTTATCAAAAAAAATGGCCAGATCCGCAAGACTGGCTTCGGTTATCTTGGGATTGAAACCAATAATTTTGCCGAGTATACTGCACTCATCGAAGCTTTGACTTGGCTGCAAAAAGATTATCCCGGGGAGGATCTGAGGGTTTTTCTTGATTCCAAGCTGGTTGTTTCGCAAATGTCTGGAATTTACAAGGTAAAAAATGCCAAAATTAGAGATCTGGTGGTTAAGGTTCGCCAGCTCGAGCCGACTTTTGGCAAGATTATTTACCAATATATTCCAAGAGAGCAGAACAAGGAGGCAGACAGGCTAGTTAACAGGGCTCTGGACACACGTGGAATTTAAAGAGTATCTGGCGATTCTTAAAAAAAACGCCTTTTTCATTTTGTTTTTGGCGATTTTTGGGGCAGCGGTTTCTCTTTTGATCACCGCAAAAATTACCAAAGGAGCTCGCCTCAGCCAGCTTTTCTATGTTCAGGCTCCAAAAGAAGCCCTCGAGGTCTATCATTTTGAGGGTTACTACACTCAAGAGAAAGCAAGGAATTTCACCGATTCGGCAGTGGTTATTTTGGAAAGCCCGGACTTCACCTCTGAAGTCGTAGATAGCTCAATCTCAGTATCAGTACGCAAAGTTGCTCCTCAAGTCATCAGACTGACTGTTGCTGCAGGTGATTTGCAAACTTCCCAAGAGGTGATCCCAAAAATTGCTTCTGCATTCAACAGCAAGATGATTTCCCTAAGCGGCGATGATCAGGCGCCAAAGCTGGTAGCAATTGGCCAATTCCCAAAGGCGTTGGCCACCAGGCCGACAAGATCGATAGCGACTGTCTTTGGCGCGGTCGTTGGCGGCATTTTCGCTTTGATGGTTGCCGGCTTGAAAACTTATCTGAGGCTCTAGCTGAACATGGACAATTCTGCCCAGACTCCTGGCGAAAAAAAGGGGAACTTCCACAAACTCGACATCTTAATCACAGACGTCGATTCGTATTTGGGCTCGGCTCTGGCTGACTCGCTTCTTTTGCAAAATTGCGCAATTTGGGGGGTGGGTAAATCACCTCTCTATCAGGAGCTTTTAGGCAAGGATGATTTCACCCTCCTTGAGCTTGATCTTGCCCAACCCTTGCCTTCCCACCTGCCCAAGTTTGAACTCATCTTTTATTTGGAGCTATTGCGCAATCCCCTCGATCAATCTACCTTGACTAAACCTTCACTGCCTCCCCCGCTGACCAATCTTGTCTCTTACGTCCTCAAAGAAGACGTTAAGCTGTTTGTTTGCGCACCCTTGAGCGCAAATCTCCGTTTTGTGGATTATTTAACAGGGGATGAAAAGACTAAGGCTAATTTAAAGGTTCTTTTGCTTGGCGACCTTTACGGTCCGAGAATGCCGTTGGTGGCGCCGGAGGCAGCCTCGACTCGCAATGAGCTTGCCAATCTTGTTCATCAGGCTGCCAAGACCGACAAGATTATTCTTGAAAACGAAGGGCTTGGACTGATTTACCCGACTTATATCACTGACGCAATTTTTGCAATCAATAAATTCGTCTTTTCCCAGAAGGAAAAGCAAACGGCAACAGTTGCCTCGGAAGATGCCAAGACTGCCTTGTCTTGCGCCTATGAAATTCAAAACGCCCTCAACTTGGTCGGCAAAAAACAAATCGGATTGTTTTTTTCAGGGCCCAAACTACAAGTGACGCCCAAGGTAGAGGCGACTGTGCGGGTTTCTCATCATGAATTTGCTCCTAAGGTTCAGTTATCAGAAGGTTTGAGAAATACCTTTGAATATCTGGCTCGTACAAAACAGATCGAGTCCCAATTATCAAGCCAAACATCGCCGACTCCCCAAAAAGAACTAATCCATACTTCTCTACCAGAAACCCAAGTTGGTTCTACCAAGAATCGTCTGACTTCTAAAATCCCAAATTTTTCTTCGATGCCTTCGGTCAAAAAGGCCTTAATTCTGGTTGTGATTGTTCTTGTCGTGGGCGTCATAAAGACTGCCGCCGATATCTATTGGGGCATCAGCAGTCTGAAACGGGCCCAGGATTTGGTTCTCTCCGGGGATTTTGGTGGCGCCAAGAATAAGAGCAAACGAGCTGAGTCTTCTTTGAGCTCCGCAGCCAGCGAGTTCAAATTGTTAACGTTGCCTCTCTCGCCCATTTTGGGCAAACGAGCAACCGGCCTGGCGCAATTCTTGCATTCTGCCTCAATCGGCAGCCGCGCTTTTTCCCATTTCATTGATGGGTCAGAAGTTTTAGCCAAATATTATCAGAGGGCAGCCAACAAGGACACCCGCGAAAACGGTCTGGATTTGGAGGTCTCAGCGGCCAATTTCAAACGGGCTTACCATCTTTCATCGGAAGCACAGCTTTTGGCAAAATCGGTGGGTGGGGGGAACCTCTTAAAATCCCGAATCGCTTTCGTCGAAAATTCCCTTGACCAGCTCAATAAGCTCTCTCTCTCCCTTTTTGAGCTTTCCAATTTAACCCCGAATATCCTCGGCAGTGAGCCCAAAACCTATCTAGTTTTGCTTCAAAATAATACTGAGTTGCGGCCCGGCGGTGGCTTTATTGGCAACTTTGCAACGGTTGAACTTGAAGAAGGCAAGCTCAAAAACATTACCGTCGAGGATATCTACACGATTGACGGCCAACTCAAGGAAAAGATTGAACCGCCCCGCGAACTTAAAGACAAACTGGGTGTAGACCAGTTTTACCTTCGCGATTCCAACTGGAGTGTTGATTTTGCCCTCAACAGTGCCACCGCCCGTGATTTTTATAAAAAAGAAACGGGCAAAGACGTTGGCGGCGTAGTGGCCTTGGATCTTTCATTTATTCAAGAAGTTCTACAAAGGATTGGCCCAATTGTGCTTGCGGATTACAAAGAAGAAATCACGGCCGAGAATCTTTTCGAGCGAGGCGAGTACTATAGTGAAGTCGGCTTCTTTCCAGGCTCGACTCAAAAAAGAGATTTCTTCGGTAGCCTAACACGCGCCCTTGTTGATAAAGTGATTACCTCTGAAAAACCAGAGCATTGGCTAGCGCTGGTGGAAGCGGCAAGAGATGCACTTATCCAGAAACACCTCATGCTTTCCCTTGATGAGCCTGAGCTTGCCTCCTTTGTACGTACCCATAAGTGGGATAATTCTTTGCCGCCTCCGAGTTTCAACCCTGCAGACGACAACGCCGAAACTCGCGATTTTGTGGCTCTTGCCGAGGCTAATCTTGGGGCCAACAAGGTTAATCGAATGTTGGAACGCAAAATTTCCTATGAGATGACCATTGGCCGCGATGCCGATTTGGTCGCTAGGCTTTCGATTACATACACCAACCAAAGTCAAGCGGAGACCTGGCCGGCCGGCCGCTATGTCAATTTTCTAAGAGTTTATGTCCCGTTTGCAGCAGATCTTATTGAGTTTAAAAACGGCCAGAACACTGATAAAAACCAAGTAGAGATAACTACTCAGGGAAGCTTGACCACCCTTGCTACGCATGTCGAGGTCCCGATAAAATCGACCAAAGAAATCATCTTTGTCTATCGCATCCCCAAAAATATTCAGCTTGAAAAAGCACCCACCTACCACCTCTATGTTCAAAAGCAGCCGGGAACTACCAAAGACCCCTTTGAGTTTATTTTCAACCTACCCAATTATCTTGCCGAACGCGAAACCGGCAAGCAAAACCTCAAAAT
>CAZBJS010000008.1:15643-17074 GCA_964492295.1 uncultured Gammaproteobacteria bacterium | reverse complement strand
CTGTTGGGCGAATTCTATGTAGTTGATTATCCTCGTTAGTCGTCCTCTAAGCTGATCAAGATTGGTATTTAGAGCGTCGAAAGTAACTGCCGGAACTTTGCTACGATCAAGAATCTGACGAATTCCTCCTCCTAAACCAGGCATAGAATCAGAAATTGAAGGTTTAGCTCTTAAATCGACTAATCCCTCCCCCTCTCTTAACACAAACTCGACTTCAGACCAGCTACTATTTGATTCGATTATTTTAATGGTCCAATCGACGTTATCCTGATTTGGTTTCCTCTTGATAACAACTTTTGCGTAAGGCGCCTCAATAACACATCTGTCTTCCTTACCGACCAAGCGGCGTAATCTTTCATTCCAGGATATTGGTTGACCCTCTCGTTCTGCCATAACCGTCACCCCCTCAGGACAGCAAGTATAATCTCATAATCTTCTTTCTGTATCCCATGCACAAATTTTAATTTTTAGATTTTTCCCTTTTAAATTGTAGCTACCAAATCCGCGACTGTTTTTTTACCGATCGTTTCCTCCATCTGTTTCTTCATCTCAACCCACATTTCCCCTGCGCCGCAGGTGCATTCGTGACCCTCTTCAAAACACTTGCCTTCGACAAGCTCGCCGTCGAGAATTTTCAAAACATCAAGAAGTTTAATTTCATTCGCCGACTTCGCGAGTGAATACCCACCAGAGACGCCTTCTCTTGAGGCTAAAATCCCAGCGTGTTTAAGCTCCTGGGCAATTTGGGATAGAAATTTGGGAGAAATCTGATTTTTGTTAGCAACGGATGCGACGGAGATGAAAGGGCTAGATCTGTCCTCCATAGCGCTAGCGACGGAGGAAAGGAGAATTAGGCCGTAATCAGCTTTTTGTGAAAGTCGAAACATAAAAAATAAATAGTTAAATAGTTAAATTGTTAAATTGATTTAAACAATATAACTATTCAGCAATATAGCTATCTAGCAATTTATCGATTAACTACTACTAACTTAATGGTAGTTTATAGGAAGATTAGACGTGAGTCAAGAGCAGTTTTATTTCTTCCTCCAAACAATCTGGGGACGCCGACGATGAGTCGAAACTGATTCTCTACAAAGCACAACTTTTCCTTGCCGTTCCTCTGGATAATTTCTGAAATGCTGGAGATCTGGAAGAACATTCCCGCCTCTTGGCTTCGCACGTCCAACATAAACAGGTCTGTCATAAAGGGGTGTTACTAATGCGTGATCATCGTTCAATGGCTCAACCGTTGTCTTCTTGGGTCCTGGACCTATTTTGATAACTTCTCCGATCTGTAGTCGTCGTTCACTCTCATAAAATGGTGCCATACTGTGCGAATTATAGGAATTTGACTGAACCTTGTCAAAATTATGCTGGCTCCTGTCCTCAAACAACTTAATAAGTCTTAGAGGTTCGCCTGACAATCGAAGT
>CAZBJS010000008.1:13031-15543 GCA_964492295.1 uncultured Gammaproteobacteria bacterium | reverse complement strand
CCTGCGGCTGTTACTGCTTGGCGATAGTGGTAGTCATGGATGTCTCCGGCTACAAAAACTCCTTCCACTGAAGTGGTCATCTGGAATTGCTTTGCGTTAGTCGTTTGTCGTTTGTCGTTTGGCATTCTCTTAACATAGCCCTGCTCGTCAAGTTCAACCTGACCCTTGAAAATATCCGTGATCGGCTTATGGCCAATTGCCAAAAACACTCCATCAATCGGCATATCTTTGATTGATCCGTCTTTATTATTCTTAATCTTTACTCCCTCTACCTTATCCTTCCCCAATACATCAACGACCTCACTATTTAATATAAAGGAAATCTTCTCGTTCTTCTTTGCCCGATCAATCATAATCTTTGAGGCACGGAATTCGCCTCGGCGGTGAATTATCGTCACATCCGTAGCAAACTTGGTCAGAGTCAACGCCTCCTCCATGGCACTGTCCCCGCCTCCGATAACCACCACTTTTTTGTCTTTGAAGAAAAACGCATCACAGGGGGCGCAAGAAGAAACACCTTTTCCAATTAACCTTTGCTCATTGGGCAGTCCCAACCATTTAGCCTCCGCACCTGTTGCAATAATGACAGCTTTGGTCTGGTAAGTTTTTCCTGAAGCAGCAACCGTTAAAGGGCGACTCTTGAAGTCTACACTGGCGACATCCTCATTTAAAATTTCAGCACCAAAGCGGGCCGCCTGATCGCGAAAGATCGTCATTAAATCCGGCCCCAAAATCCCATTGACGAAACCGGGGTAATTCTCAACCTCTGTAGTTAGCATCAATTGCCCTCCCCACTTAAGTCCTGCAAATACCAGAGGCGCAAGATTGGCCCGGGCTGCATAAAGAGCCGCCGTAAATCCAGCGGGCCCTGAACCGATGATGATGACTTTGTGAATATCCATAAGGCTTTTTTAGTATATCAGTACTTTTATTTTTAACAAAGTTGTCTCTTCACCAATTTCTAATTGACCTAATTGATCTAATGTCTAATTAATCATTGAATTTAGAGATTTTCTTAATTGAGATTTTTTTAGAAATTAGAAATTAGAATAATTAGAAATTTTAAAAATACCGAAGTTTTACAGAACCCAAAAAAATCCCGAAGATTTTGCGGTTGATTAAATTTCTTACCCGGATTTTGGCTATTTTCGGGTAAAAATAAATCACTATTGACAGGTTTTGAACCCCATGACATAGAATGTCACATGTCATTATCTATGACTAAGTTAGTTCGCATCGCCATTGCCTCCTCGGCACTCACTGCCCTTTTAGCAACAGCTGCCTTTGCCCAAACTGGAGGCCAACCTGTGTTAAAGATAGTAACCCCCTCTGAGGGCCAAACTATTTATGGCCAGAAGGTTCCTATACTCATTTCTGTAGAAAACCTCAGCTTAACAGACTATCAAACCAACAAAAACAAAGCGGCTGGTCAAGGACACATCCACCTATGGTTTGATGATGCCAATCCGACTCGCGACTCGGCAGTTAAGTTAACAACCGATGAGTTTACCTACAGCGACGTGCCATACGGCGACCATGCTCTTAAGGCTGAACTGGTAAACAACGACCATACTTCTCTTACACCTCAGGTAATAACGACCGTCAACTTTAAGACTGCCCCTGTGGCCACCTCTTCGCCAGTGGCCACCTCTGGTTTTGACAAGAACACGGCCCTTGTAATTTTAGTAGTTGTAGCCCTAGTTATCCTTGCTGCCTGGTGGTACACAAAGGAGGAAGATGAGGAAGAAGTCAAAAGTCAAAGTGTAAAGTCAAAGGCAAAAAGAACTAGAAGTAAGAAAAAGACTTAAATTAACCTAATTACTAATTGATCTAATTGATCTAATTTAGAAATTTTTTAAACAGAAGCCCATCGCGTTTGACGTGGGCTTTTGTTTTGGGACAAACATTTTTCCGTAGTGTCTGCTATAATGCCCTCTTGCAATGGAAAGAAATCGGAGAATTATCAGGCAAAATAACCGGGAAAATGGTCAAAGCGATGTGGCTTTCGTAAGTGTACTAGGTACCTTATTAGTTGCTTACGCCTCCTTTATTACCATCGGAATGATTGCATTCCGTCATGACTTAGAAGAAAATAAAAACCTGCCTAATCTCACTCCAACCCCAACTCCAACACCAACCCCTACAAGAAGCATCGACAGTTTCGAAAACTCATTTAATTCTTCTCAAGTTGTCCCTTTAGAACCCCAACCCTAATTCTAGGTGTGATTACTGGCCCTCCCAAAAGAACCCGTTTGTCATTTTAAAAACATGACGGAGACTTCTTAATCTAACATTACGAACGTCAAATAAACTTACGGCGAAGTCGGAGGCATGAGCGAGACGGGATAAAAATATCGAAATTAGACAGAGATTAGTTGAGCGTTTTTTGAAATGGCAAACAAAAAAAATTAAACATGCCTATCCGCGACATGGCTTGCGCCCCAGGAAGCGGGTTTGGTGGCGACTTTAAAGCCATTGGCACGAATCATGCCGACAATTTCGGCAATCATCG
>CAZBJS010000008.1:10967-12931 GCA_964492295.1 uncultured Gammaproteobacteria bacterium | reverse complement strand
GTGGCGACTTTAAAGCCATTGGCACGAATCATGCCGACAATTTCGGCAATCATCGCCCTCGTTTCCCCGTTTGGCCCGACATCCACATGAATCTCCAAATTGACCCCATTTGATCCGTCAAAATCACTCTTTGCGTCAAAAAGACCAATTCTCACAAAATCACCGACTAATTTTTCGGCAATTGAAAGCGAGATAATCGCCTCCTGCCAAATGCGCTGTCTCATCGAGTGTAAATTTTCGACTTTCTGCCTGCCCCAAAAATAAACTCCTCCTTTGCCCCTCTTGTGAACAATTACTGCTGATACAAAATCACAAACTCCACTTTGGGACTCTGAATCAGTACCGACAATCACCTCGTAAGAAGCCTTCGTGTCCGCCCCCATAAACTTAACCATCTTGACAATCGCCTCACCCCAATCCATCGGGCCATAAGTGGGGCTGTTAAAAACCTGTGGCATAATCTGTTTTTGAGCCATATTGGGAGTGATTTTAACACATACGTAATTCAATGGCCAAATTCCAAGTTCCAGAAGGCAAACCCTCCTTCGCCAAGGCTACGGAAGGGTTGGCTTTAAGCCAAAAAAAGACCCCATGTAGCGCCTCAGGGGGTCTTGTTTACTGGCCAGTACCTTAACTGAAAGGGCTTTAGACCAGAGAAATTCAGGTCTAATTTAATCTTCACAGAGAGAACGAGCCTGTGTCAAGACACAAAATGGGATTTTCTGGAGGTTTTGATATAAAATAGAAGTGATGCTCAATCCCAATGCTCTTGCCAACGGTTTTGCCGCAACCACTGCTTTGGTTTATTTTGGCCTTTATCTTTTGAAGCTGGTTGCTCCACCCTTTTTCAAGCTGCTTCTCAACAGCCAGTTCTTGGGAGCGGACATTGCTTCTCAAGTCCCCCGACTTGGTCTTGGCGGATTTCTAGGAATTTTGATTGCTATTTCCGTCTTTGCTTGGATCTGGGGATATCTTGTAGCTGTTTTTTACAATCGATTTGCCTCTAAAAACTAATCCTTTTTAAACTCATCCACAATGCCAGTTTCCAGAATATACTCTGCTACCTTTGTGCCCATAAACAAGTTCCCATTGACATTAAAATGGGCATTTTTTGGAAAGTGCAAGATCCCTTTCTCTTTCCTCCATTCGATGGCATCAAGCCTTGGGTCATAGAAAGTAATACCCTCCTCCGCGGCAATCTTGGCCATCACCTCGTTGATTTCGTAGGGCGAAGAAGTATCTGGGTTTAATTTGTAAGTCTCCCTTAAAAATTGCCAGTCTTCCGGCTGAACCTGAAGCCTTGGAATGTTCACAGTAATCAGAAGCTTTGCCTCATGCTTCTCGCACTGCCTTTTCATATCGAGAAGCAAAGCTCTGATGATTTCCCATGAATCGACCACTTCTTTCGGTGGATTTTTTTGGGAAGCAATGACCTCGAACGGACCCTGGGTCAGTTGAGCATCGGAAAGGAAAAATCTTTCTTCCTTTGGAAATCCGAAAATCTTGGTGCGAATTTCATCCATCAATATTTTTGTTAAGTTGCCAGCAGATGATGCTTTGACTGCTATATGATAAAGGTAGGTTTGGCGAACTAGCTTTCCCAACAAATTGCCTCCAAAGCGCTCTTTGGTACTAACTGTCTCCAGCTCGCCATTTTTGAGGCGCACCAGTCTATTTTTATAAGTATCACCAACGTCATTGGGTGAGAATGCCAAAATTATCATGTCCGGTGAAAATTGCCAAACTTTTTCGCGAAGCGTTAGCCACTCCTGATCGGTTCCGTAACCGCTGAGTCCAAAGTTATAACTTTCCACCAGCCTCCCTAACCCCTCACTCAATCTTCTGGCCATCACTTTTTGCCAGATATCGAAAAGCTCGACCTGCAAAGCCTCTTCTTGAGAATCACCAAGGACGGCAATTCTGACAACTCCCTCTGGTTTCCCTTGACTGAATTCATCATCTCT
>CAZBJS010000008.1:7280-10867 GCA_964492295.1 uncultured Gammaproteobacteria bacterium | reverse complement strand
CCTGCCGCGACCAAATCTTGACAAGGCAAGTCCTAAAGGCGCAACTGTCGCCACAGCGGCCATCCCAAGAACCGAAACTCCAGTTTCAGGTTGGACAGAAGGAGTTTTTGTGCCGAGAACCTGCTCATTAACCTCAATTGTCGTCCCTTCAACTGTCACGTTGACCGTTTGATTGTTTGTCTGAGATTGAGATTGATTGTTTTGATTATTATTTGTATTGTTTCCTCCACTTGAAGGGCTTGGGGTGGGGAAACTTGCCGGGCTTGGGGAGGGTAAAGGTTGGAGGCTTGGTGATGGCCCGACACATGCTCCTAAATAATCTTGCTCATGACCAGCGTTAGGCGTACCCGGTTCATTGAAGTGTCCTGCTTGTCCAAATACCGCATTAACAGGAAGCTTTAATGTCACAAATTTGGTTGTGCCTGCCCGTCCAGCTGCATGACAAATCGTCACAAACTCGGGTGGACTTCCAAACGCGTTAACACCAAAAGCCAATAGGAAAAATCCAGTAACGGCTGGCAATAAAACTTTTAAGTATCTAAATTTCTCCAATTTTGAGTACATTATTGAAGTAAAGTCGAAGGGCAGATTTTTATATGATTATGGTCTGCGTATTTTATAGTTAAAATTATAAGTTGTCAAGTTTCCCATAAACAATAACTTTCTGAATACTTATGAGTCTTATTGACAAGTCAGTCCAAAAGTGCTAAAATGTTGCCGGTCACTAATATGTTAGATACTTAATTATCAGCTTTCTAACTAATTAGGGGGCTAATGTGAAACACACAATAGTCTTCCACTCGATTAATCTCGCTAAAAAGATGAGGAAGGCTATTGGGATCAAACTCAACAACCCCTCCTTTTCCTACTCTCAATCCTCTGCTCTTTTGGCTATTGATTCTCAAAAAGAAATTAGCCAGCGAGAAATCGCCTCAAGGCTCCACCTGCAGCCGGCAACTGTTGTTTCCTTAATAGATAAACTTGAGAAATTAAAGCTGGTTCAGCGAAAACCGACAAGCCTTGACCGCCGAAAGTACCACATCGCCCTAACCCCCCAAGGCAAAGCCCTCGCTGGCAAAATTCGACAAGAAGCGTCCCAACTTGAAAATTTCCTAAGAGAAAAACTAGGTAAAAGGGAAGCTGAAAAATTCTTTTTGACGGTTGAGGCAATTTCGACATACGTCAATGATTGGCAAGAAAAAGTTAATACTGTAAAAAATCCAAGAAAGGAGGTGAGAAATGAAAGCTTTAGCTCAAAGCGATCTCTGGCGGTTTGAACAAGTCACCAAGACAAAACCGATCATTTCAAACGGGACCTCGCGAGTGCTCGGTAGGTTTCGCCAAATCTTCCCATTAAGCCTATTCCCCGGACAGGTTATAGTTGAGGAGTTGAGGATAGTTTGGGTTCAGAGAAGCGGCCCATGGACAAACAACGTCATTTCGATCATGGCAACAGATATTGCCTCGGTCAATGCCTCTTGCGGCCCATTCTTTGGCCATATCCACATCAAAAGCCTAACCGGTGGACCGGAAATTTTGGTCGAAAGCCTTTTAAGACGCGACGTCTATAAAATCCGTAGCCTTGTTGAAGGGATTGCTTTGATTTCTAGGGAAGGTCTAAGGATCGAAACTGATAATCTTGAGGCTGAAAGGGAAAATCTACTTAGGGCAGGCAGCATCAGCTAAGTTAAAATATGGCCTCTAGTTTGAATGTCATGTGTTTTTAAGAAACACGGTATAGCTTTTAAAAAACTTTAAAGAACTATTGCCCCAATACCTCAATAACTTTCTTGACAATTGCCTTTTGGGAAATTCCTTCATAATCCAAAAGTTCCCCACTTTTACCTGATCTTGGAATTTTAGAAACTGCCAGTTTATAAACCTTAATTTTGGCATCTTGGGCAAATACATTCAAAACCGCATCCCCCAAGCCTCCCTCAAAATAGTGATCTTCAACGGTCACTACTAAATTATTTGTCTCCCCTGCTGCCTTTTTCAAACTCACCTCATCAATCGGCTTGATGCTGTAAGCATCAATCACTCGGACACTGATATTTTGCCCAGATAGCTCATCGGCAGCTTTTATTGCTTCAATCAGCGTCACTCCACAAGCTACAACCGTTACTTGATCATTATCGCCAGATCGTATAGCTTTGCTCCCCCCAATCTTAAATTCTTCAGATTGATCGTAAACTACCGGTGTCGCTGGTCGCGCTGTGCGCATATAACAAATTCCATCATGATTGGTTACTGCCTCAACGAGCCTCTCACAAGCTACGGCATCAGCTGGGCATAAAACGACGCTTCCTTGAATTGCCCTAAAAAGCGCAATGTCCTCAAGTCCCATTTGCGATGGGCCATCCTCGCCTATCGAGACTCCGGCGTGGCTTCCCACGAACTTCACATTTCCCCTGCTGTAGGCAGTCATTCTGATTTGGTCAAAGGCCCTTGTAAAAAAAGTAGCAAAGGTAGAAACAAAGGGAATTTTGCCCCGTTTGGACATACCAAGAGCAACCCCTACCATATTCTGCTCGGCAATAAACATTTCATAAAATCTTTCTGGATATTTTTCTTTAAAAATTTCTGCATAAGTCGAATTCTTAACCTCGGCATCCAAAACGACAATATCAGGATTGCTCGCCCCAAGTTTGGCAATGGTCTCACCATAAGCCAAACGAGTAGCAACCATCTCGCCCAGTCCGTATTTTGTATTTTGTATTTTGTATTTTGTATTTTTCCTTAATACTTGATACTTAATACTTGATACTGGCCTTGCTATTTCGCCTCTTATCGATTTATCAACCTCCCCCAACTCTTTTAGCGCCTTCTTAAAATCTTCCTCGCTAAGCGCCCTCCCGTGCCAACCTTCCTTATCTTCTAAAAAAGAGACGCCGCGACCTTTGACGGTTTTGGCAATAATCATTTGAGGCTTGTTTCCATCTGGCTTGATCGAGTCAAAAGTCTTAATAATCTGCCCAAAGTCATGGCCATCAATAACGTGTGCCCGCCATCCAAAAGCCTCAATTCGTCGCCTGTACGTTTCAACATCCCAGCCAAGCATCGTTTGCCCGCTTTGCCCTAGTCTGTTAACATCGATAATTCCGACGAGGTTATCCAGTTTATAATAAGAAGCCAGCTCAATTGCTTCCCAGATTGACCCTTCAGCCATCTCCGAATCACCTATCAAGACATAAGTAATATAAGGAAGCTTATCGAGTTTTGCTGCCAGCGCCATGCCAACTCCGATTGAAAGCCCCTGCCCGAGTGACCCGGTTGCAACTTCCGCAAATTTAAAGTTTGGAGTCGGATGGCCTTCCAGAGGACTTTCAAACTGCCGATAGGTCTCTATCTCGACCTCGGTCAATTCACCAGCCGCTGCATATAAAGCATAAAGCAAAGGCGAAGCGTGACCTTTGGAAAAAATAACCCGATCATTTATCGGATTTTGCAAATCGGCAAAATCAAAGCGCAATTTATCAAAGAAAAGGGCGGTCATAATATCGGCCGCAGAAAACGACGAGGTCGGATGACCGCTGCCAGCTTTGGTCGTCATGCGCAGAATATAGTAGCGCACGAGCTTGGCCAGC